>NZ_PNCP01000005.1:0-82877 GCF_005886115.1 Pseudoalteromonas sp. S4492 | reverse complement strand
GTGGATGCGCATTATAGGGATGCGAAGAATTAACGCAAGCACTTTTTGTAGAAAACTACTAAAAACTTACCTTTCGCGCAAAAAACAAGCTAAAGGCAGTAAAAAACACAGTTTACTGTACAAAATACAGCCAACTTTTCTCGAGAGGATCTTAAGTATTATCGAAATTAGGTAATACGCAAGTTTTTAAATAAAAAAAGCGCCACAATTTTTAATGGCGCTTTTATCAATCAATAATGGATTAGTACAAGATACTATATAACTTACGGCGATACTTAGATGCCAAGGCATCGCCATCAGGTAAAGAAGCGATAATTTCTAGATAGCTTGGTTTTGCATCTGCGTAATTAAGATCTTTTTTAAGTACATTAAATAACATCTCTAAAGCTTCTTCTTTACGACCCGCACTATTAAGTGCATTACTTAGTTCTACTTTTATCTCTAAATCATTTGGGTATTTTTCAGCTTTCGTTTGTAGTGCTTTTATTTCAGGTGAATCTGTTGCAGCTAATGCTTGTTCACACTTTGCTTGAATATTTGTGAAATACGCATCTCGTTCATTTTCTGCAACTGAAGCTAACAATGCTTGCGCATCTTCTAATTTATGTATTTGAATACAGATATCAGCTAATACTAATTTTACACGCGTATGGCTTGGATCTAACTCGTAAGCCTGCTTTGCGTAATTAAAGGCATTATTTAAATCTTGATTAATTAACGCTTGTTTAGCTTGCTCTAATAATAACTCGTGCTGTGCTGGTAAATGTTTTGCAAGCGCATCACGAATTTGCTGTTCTGTTTGAGCACCCGGTAACATATCGACAGGTGCAGAATCTTTTAACATCACAAGTGTTGGTAATGCTTGTAAACCAATTTGTTGAGCAAGTTGCCCAGCAAGAGCTTGCTCAATATCACAATCTAATGTTGCTACCAATAAATGCTCACCATATTCATGTGCGATTTTTTCTAAAATAGCAGCTTGCTGATGACACTCAGGATTTTGCGCAGAGTAAAAAGTAAGTAACACTAATTTTTCAGCGGATGTTTCACCCAAAGCTTGCTGCAAATTTTGCGGGGTAAGATTTATCATATTATTCATTTGATTGATTGCACTATATAAGTATTTAGGTTTTTATATAGTGGCAAACATAACAATTACAAGTCCCACAGGTCGAGGTCATTATGAAATTATCTGCTATTTCTGCAGCTTTATTACTTCTTAGTCCATTCGCACAAGCAACAACACTAGATTTAAACCTTCAACAAACTATGCCTGAGATTGAAAAGCTCTATTTAGACTTGCATCAATCTCCTGAACTGTCGTACCACGAAAAACAAACAGGCCAAAAGATAGCAAAGCAATTAAAACAACTAGGCTTTACTGTTACAGATAATGTAGGGGGTTACGGCGTTGTTGGGATTTATGAAAATGGTGATGGCCCTACAATTATGATCCGCACTGATACTGACGGATTACCAATTGTTGAACAAACCGGTAAGCCTTACGCTTCTAAAGTAACCGTCACTAATGATACGGGTGCAACTGTTGGCGTAATGCATGGTTGTGGTCATGATATTCACATGAGTTCATTTATTGGCACAGCACAACAGTTAATGACCCACAAAGATCAGTGGCAAGGTACACTAATGATGGTCGCACAACCCGCAGAGGAAGTAGGCGGTGGTGCAAAAGCAATGCTTAAAGAAGGGCTCTTTACTAAGTACCCTACCCCAGACCATGTTATTGGGTTACATGTAAGTGCGAGTGTTCCAGCTGGTAAAGTCAGTATGAAAACTGAATATACGATGGCAAGTGTTGACTCTGTTGATATTACTGTAAAGGGTAAAGGCGGTCACGGTGCCTATCCTCATACAACAATAGACCCTGTTGTGATTGCTTCGCGCATTGTATTAGCACTACAAACAATTACGAGCCGTGAATTGTCACCATTAGAACCGTCTGTTATTACTGTTGGCTCAATTCATGGTGGCTCTAAACACAATGTCATTTCAGATGAAGTAAAACTACAACTGACACTGCGCAGTTATAACCCTGAAGTTCGTTTACAACAAATCGCGGCGATTAAACGAATTTCTAAAGGCATAGCATTAAGTGCTGGCCTTGATGAAAGCTTAGCGCCTGAAGTCTATGTACATGAAGACGAATCAATTCCTTCAACTTATAATAATCCAGCTCAAACCAACCTAGTGCGTTCAGCAATTGCTAACGCTATTGGTGAAGAGAATGTACTTGAAACTGAAGCTGTCATGGCAGGTGAAGACTTTGGTCTTTATGGTCGTACAGAGCAGCACGTACCAATTACTTTGTTTTGGTTAGGTGGTGTTGAACCGAGTCAATATGATGCAGCAATGCAATCTGGCGCAACATTACCTTCATTACACTCAAGTAAGTTTGCGCCTGATTACAAGAAGGCGCTTCCTACTGGCATTACAGCGATGAGTAACGCCGCGGTTGCCCTATTCAACAAAAAGTAGTTTAGGCTGACTTGGCTCTAGGCTTAGCTTTTCTTTTAAAACGTCGCTTTTGCGGCGTTTTTGGTAATTGGGCGAATACTTGACTGTCGCACTGCTTTGCTTGCTCAACTAAAGCATGCAGCTCTGCTAGTAATGGCGTTAAAAACTGCTGATAACTCATATGTTGCTCAGCTATATTCCCTAACGACGCTTCCCACTTAGCTGTTAAGTCAGGGCTAGCAAGCTGCTCTGGTAATGTACTTATGAGAGCTTTACCTGTTGCGGTAGCTAGAATGTTTTTACCCTGACGCTCTAAAAAGCGGCGTTTGAATAAAAGTTCAAGAATACCTGCCCGTGTAGCCTCAGTGCCTAAGCCATCAGTTTCTTTGAGGATCTTTTTAATTTCAGGGTCTTTCACATAGCGGCTGATACCTGTCATAGCACTTAATAAGGTAGCATCAGTAAAGTGTGCTGGCGGTGTTGTCATTTTATCTACCACTTCACCTTGATTACAATGCAGCTGCTGACCTTTTTCAAGTGGCGGTAAGGTCTGCTCATCTTTTAATTCGGTTTTGCCCATTAATGCTTTGAAGCCTAAGCTAACATCTTGCTTAGCCGCTGCTTTAAAAAGCCCACCCGCAATTTCGACCGTTACTTTGGTTTCGTTAAATAGATAGTCTGGATAAAACTGAATTAAATAATGACGGCAGATCAACCGATAGATTTTTTGTTCATCACTATTTAATGAGGCTGAGCGAAGTTGTTTTTCGGTAGGAACAATGGCGTGGTGAGCTGCAACCTTACTATCATTAAAACATTTACTCCGCTTACTCATATCGGCTTGCTTGCAAGCTTCACTTGCTTGCCCTTCATTATTCGCAATAGCAGCAATAATTTTAGCTGCATCTTTATGATGCTCTTTTGGTAAATAGCGATTATCTGAACGAGGATACGTAATTAACTTATGACGTTCATATAAACTTTGACAGGTATCGAGCACCTTTTGCGCTGGCATTGAAAATGCTTTTGCCGCATCAATTTGTAAAGCGGATAAATTATAAGGTAGCGGGGCTTGTTGCTTTTTTTGCTTTTGCTCAAGCTCAGCTACTTTAGCTGGCTGATTAGTTATTCGTGATACAACATTTTCAGCAAGCCCTCTATGCAATACTCTACCCTCTTCATCTTGATAAGGTTCGCAAGCTTTACTTGGTTGCCACTTAGCAGAAAATGTTTGCTGCTGCTCTGTTTCAAGGTGTGCTAAAACTTCGTAAAAAGGTTTTGCTACAAAATTAGCGATTTCATTATCACGATTAACGACTAAACCTAAGATAGGCGTTTGTACACGCCCAACAGATAACACATTACCAAATCCAGCTTTTTGCCCAGCAAGCGTATAAGCGCGAGTTAAATTCATGCCAAATAACCAATCGGCACGTGAGCGAGCTAAGGCTGATACGCTCAAGGGAATAAAATCGCGATTCGACTTTAAGTTATTCAGTGCTTTTTTCACCGCACTTAAGTTTAAGTCGCTGATTAATAGTCGTTGAATTTGCTGTTTCTTAGCTTGGCTTAATTTGACCTGTTCAATTACCTCATCAACCAATAACTGGCCTTCGCGATCAGGGTCGCCAGCATGAACAATTATGTTTGCCTGCTTAATTAGCTTTTTTAATACAGTAAGTTGTTTGCGTGTTTTTGCTTTAGGTTTTAATTGCCATTGTTCTGGCACGATAGGTAAGTGCTCAAATCGCCACTTTTTAAAACTTGCATCGTAATCATCTGGCTCTGCTTGTTCAAGCAAATGACCAATACACCAAGAAACACAATCACCATTAGCAAGCTCTATATAACCATCCTGTTTTTTTTGTGGTTTAGGCAATGCATCTGCAATGGCTCGCGCCAAGGACGGTTTTTCGGCAATGTAAAGTTTCATAACGCAACACTAAATACTGTTTTTATAAACAGTAGTCTAGCACAAGAATTTTAACTAAGGAATGACTTACGTCTGCGGGCTACGTCGAGTAAAAAGGTAAATGAGGGGTAGATAGCAGACGACCACAGTCCCAATATTGATTAGCGGTAGCAGGGTCTTATACATGTAAGTGCTGTATGACAAATCCCACAGATGGCGGTCAACTAAACGAAACAATTGCAAAATGGGCGCCATTATAACAACAAGTTGCCCCAAAGCACTTTGCCATAAGTAAACTTTATCTTTAATACCTAAGTAAGCAATGACAGCCATCCAAGCAATATCATTAAAAGCCCAAACGACATAGCGCCAGATATAAATGTCATCAAATGCTTTTAAAGCAGAATAAATAAGAGTCCCGTATAGGAAGAAAGCGGCTGTGATAACAGCAAAGTAAAATGCAGGCCAGTCTTTACGAAGATAAAAAATAATAATAGCTGGGCTCAAAATGAACACCCAGCTATTGCTCAAAATAACTCTAATTTGTTCAAACCAATCAGGCACAATAAAGCGTCTTAATCAGTTTTATCATCATCACCGCCATCACCATTGCCTGGCATGTAGCTATATTTATCAACTTTTTTCATTTTTATACTCCATTACATGTGTTAATGAAGTTTCACTTTAATTGATTTACGGCCTTACATCAATAGGGTCAGATTCGTGTGCTTTGCCTTGCATGATAGAGATTTCAACACGGCGATTTCGTTTACGATCTTCATCGGTCACATTCGGTACAAGGGGCCTTGTTTCAGCATGCCCTACCACGACCATTCGTGACTTATCAAAGCCTGGTGCTTTTTCCATTTCACTGGCGACTGCCACTGCGCGTTTTGATGATAAATCCCAGTTATTCGTATAAAGCTCATTCGATACTTGGAAATCATCAGTATGCCCTGACACGGTAATTTCGCCCGGCACATCTTTTAACAGCGTGGCGATATCTCGAATAATCGGTTTAAATTTTGGCTGTAAAAACGCACTGCCAGACGGGAATGAACCATTTTCTCGAATGCGAATAATAATTTGTTGGCCTAATGACTCAAGCTCAATTGCCCCATCCATTATTTGCTGTTCTAGCTGCTGGGCAATTTTCTTCACAAGTTCATTTGTTTGTTCTTGATCAGCCGCAGAAATTGACTGTTCCAAGGCTTGTTGCTGAGCCGTACTTTGTGACTCACCACCACGCTTGTTACCGCGTTGCTCTTGACGACCACCGGCAGAGCTTTCGTCGCCGGCCTGAAACTCAAGCATTTGCTGCGTCATTTCTACGGTTTGTTGTTGAATCGTTTCAATTGGAGTGGGTTCAGGCTTACCAGGCGTGAACTCCATGGCAATGACTGAGGTTCCTTTAGGAATATCTTTTACTTCTATTTTATTTTGTACACCGAAAGCAAACTTCATAGAGCCGGCAATTTGCTTGAACTTCAGTACATCCATTTCAGAGAAGGCAAGTAAGAGTACAAAGAAACACATTAATAGTGACATTAAATCTGCGAAAGTTCCCATCCAAGCAGGTAAGCCTGGTGGTGGGCATTTGCACTCTTGATCAGACATCCCCTACTCCTCGGTATCAACTTTACGTTTTGATTCAGCCAAGTAGTTTTTCAAGATACCTTCAATCACTTTCGGGTTTTGGCCATCTTGAATACCCAGTACTGCATCAAGAATTAAGCGTTGGTTAAGCGCTTCCTCATCTTTACGCAGCTCTAGTTTTACCTGAATAGGAATAGCAACAACGTTTGCTAAGAAAGCACCATAAAGTGTTGTTAAAAGAGCAACCGCCATTGCAGGACCGATTGCTTTAGGGTCATCCATGTTTGACAACATAGCAACCAGACCGATCAGTGTACCGATCATCCCCATCGCTGGAGCGATATCGGCGAGGGACTTAAATAAGCCTGCACCAATTTCATGGCGAGTAGCAGTAAGGGAAATATCTTTTTGCAGTGTAGCTCGTACCACATCAGCATCATGACCATCCACTAACATATCAACCCCTTTACGCATAAAGCCGTTAGGGATTTCGGCTTCTTCTAATGCTAAGAAACCACCTTTACGTGCTGAGTCAGCTAATTCTACTGCTTTTTCGATTAATTCTTCTGGCGATTCAATTTTGAACATAAAGGCTTTCGCAGCGACCTTACCAATGCCCAAAAATTGCCCCATAGTGAAATTCGATAATACGATAAAAATCGAACCACCAAATACAATGACCACCGAAGGCGTGTTGTAAAACATTGCAACTTGGCCGTCACTACTTAACACCATCGACATAGCAATTAAGCCTATGGCACCAAGAATACCTATTATGGTTGCTAAATCCACATACCCCTCCAGAGGAACAATTACACGACACCCATAGGCATCAAATTTTTATTATTAACTGCTTATCGGCAAGCAATTGAAATACTTAAATCATTAAATGAATTAATTTTATTTTAATGTAAGATTTTTAAGCTACAAGTTTAAGCTGTATCTAAAACCGTAAAAATAGCATATTGAAAATGGATTATGCGTAAAAAAACACATCATTCTTTGACCTAGTTTAGCATTCCCCCTAAAATTGGCCTCACTTTCTAACAGCTATCGAGGCCACAATGGCAACAAAGAAACCAGAAAACTTAAGCTTTGAAGAAGCACTGGATGAATTATCTCAAATTGTTGCACAAATGGAGCAAGGTGAACTGTCGCTAGAGCAGTCACTAAAACAGTTTGAACGCGGCATTGCGCTGGCGAATGCTTCATCTGGTAAGTTACAACAAGCCGAACAAAAGGTTGCCATTTTAATGGGCAACGATAGCCAAGCGCCTCTTAGCAATTTTGATTCAAACCTGGACTAATTAAGTGCAATTAAAAGAACAACTACAACGCGCTCGAGAAGACGTTGAAGCACATTTAAATCGCTATTTCGAACGACCACTTAATACCGAAAAAACCATCAAAGAAGCCACGCATTATGGTGTTTTAAATGGTGGTAAGCGCTTACGTCCCTACCTTGTTTATGCAACTGGCCGAATGATGGGCGCAGACAAAGCCGATCTTGATATTCTTGCCGCTGCTATTGAGTGTATTCATAGCTACTCATTAGTCCATGATGACCTACCTGCCATGGATGATGATGACTTAAGACGTGGCCGTCCTACCTGTCATATTGTTTACGGGGAAGCGCAAGCCATACTTGCCGGAGATGCATTACAAACACTGGCATTTGATTTAATCGCCAACCATCAATTTGCAGTTTCAGCTACGCAACAAGTAAAAATGATAGCCTCGTTAAGCAAAGCCTCAGGTATTGAGGGTATGGTAGGTGGACAAGCACTGGATATCGAAGCGACCGATAAACAAATTACTGTTGAACAGCTGGAGCGCATTCACCAGCTAAAAACAGGCGCATTACTTAATTGTGCAATTACACTTGGTGCGTTGTGTGCTAAAAATTGCGATGAACATACCCTCGCGCAATTAAACCTATTTGGCCAAGCAATAGGACTGGCTTTTCAGGTACAAGACGATATCCTTGATGTAGAAGCTGATACTGAAACATTGGGTAAACCACAAGGTTCAGATATTGCAGCTAATAAAGCAACTTACCCTGCTTTATTAGGTATGGCTGGCGCAAAGCAAAAAGCACAAGATTTACTGGCTCAAGCTCATCAAGCTCTTGAGGCAATTGATTACGACACCAGCGAACTGGCGAGCCTTGCTAGCTATATCGTTGAACGTAATTATTAATGCCTACAAAAGAAAGACAAAATAACTAAAAAATCAGAGCAGCAATGGGCTATAATGCACTCTGGTTAGCGAAGGATGTATAAAAAATCATGACACTTGATAGTAGCAAGTATCCATTATTAAGTTTGGTTGACGAACCAGCACAACTGCGTGATTTAGCGCAAGACAAGTTACCTGCGTTTAGTAAAGAGTTACGCGAATACCTACTTAACTCGGTTTCGCAAAGTAGTGGTCATTTAGCATCAGGTTTAGGCACTGTTGAACTAACAGTTGCGCTGCATTATGTTTATAACACTCCTGAAGATCGTTTAGTATGGGATGTGGGTCATCAAGCATACCCGCACAAAATCTTAACGGGTCGCCGTGACCAAATGCATACTATCCGTCAAAAAGACGGTTTGCACCCTTTCCCATTCCGTGAAGAAAGCCCTTACGACACTTTCAGTGTTGGCCATTCGAGCACCTCAATTTCAGCAGCCTTAGGCATGGCCATTGCCGCTGAAAAAGAAGGTAAAGATCGTAAAACTGTAGCGGTTATTGGCGATGGTGCGATTACGGCGGGTATGGCATTTGAAGCAATGAATCACATGGGTGATGTAAACCCTAACGTGTTAATTATCTTAAACGATAATGAAATGTCGATTTCAGAAAACGTAGGTGCACTAAATAATCACTTTGCTCGTATTTTATCTGGTAGTTTCTACACCAATATTCGTGAAGGCAGTAAAAAGCTGCTTTCAGGTTTACCGCCAGTGAAAGAACTTGCTAGCCGCATGGAAGAACACTTAAAAGGTATGGTCATTCCAGGCACGTTCTTTGAAGAATTAGGCCTAAACTACATCGGCCCAATTGATGGTCATGATGTAAATATGTTGGTTGATACCTTACGTAATATGCGTAACCTTAAAGGCCCGCAGTTACTGCATATTAAAACGCAAAAAGGTAAAGGTTATAAGCCTGCTGAAGCGGATCCAATTGGTTACCATGGTGTACCAAAATTTGATCCGAGCATGTCAAAATTACCAAAATCAAAACCAGGCGCTGCCACATTCTCAAATGTGTTTGGTGACTGGTTATGTGATATGGCAGCACAAGACGACAAGCTAATGGCAATTACCCCAGCGATGCGTGAAGGCTCAGGCATGGTACGTTTTTCAAAAGAGTATCCAGCTCAATACTTTGATGTGGCGATTGCAGAGCAACATGCTGTAACGCTTGCTGCTGGCTTTGCATGTGAAGGTTTGAAGCCTGTTGTTGCTATTTATTCAAGCTTTTTACAACGTGCGTACGATCAACTTATCCACGATGTAGCATTACAAAACTTACCTGTTTTATTTGCTATTGACCGTGCTGGTATTGTTGGTGCAGATGGTGAAACTCACCAAGGTGCTTATGACTTAAGCTTTATGCGCTGTATTCCTAATATGGTTATCATGGCACCAAGCGACACGAACGAGTGCCGTCAAATGCTTTATACTGGTTACCAATGCAATCAACCTGTCGCTGTTCGTTACCCGCGTGGTAGTGCAGGCACGTGTGAGGTTGAATCAACCATGAGTGCGATTGAAATTGGTAAAGCGCGTAGTATCAAACAAGGTAGCAAAGTGGCCATCTTGTCGTTCGGTACGCTTTTAGAGAACGCCAAAGTAGCTGCAGAAGCGCTTAACGCAACAGTCATTGATATGCGCTTTATCAAACCGCTTGATACTGATGCTATTAGTGAGTTACTTAATAACCATGATGTGATTGTTACCTTAGAAGACAACGCCATTGCTGGCGGTGCAGGTTCTGCTGTGAATGAATACTTAGCTGCAATTAAAGCAAATGTGACTATCTTGAACTTAGGTATTCCAGATGAATTCATTAAGCATGGTACGCAAGATGAAATGCATGCCGAAATGGGCCTAGATGCAAATGGTATCTTAACTCGCATCAAAGAGTTCATGGCTTAAGCCAAACACCATTCACAAAAAAGGAGCCTTAAGGCTCCTTTTTTAATACCAATAGAAACGCTAGCGCATCCAAATTTTAATATCGGCTAAGCCATTAGCTTGTAGTGCACTAAGTTGCTGATCAACATTGTTGCTTTGCTCGAACTCAAACGCATCTAATTGCTCATCAAAGGTAATATTTGCAACGCCATCGCCACCGCGCTTTTTAACTTGGTGCAGTGCGATATCGGCAAGGTTAACTGAGGTTTCCCAACCAATAACTTGGCCACCCAATAAAGGTAATGGGTAGAAAGACCAGCCAATCGACGCAGTAATGGTGGTCGATTCTCCATTCGGTAATCTAAATAGGTTTGCTGCAATTGCTTCACATAAATCGGCCACATAATTGTCTATCGCTGTGCGTTTGAAGTCACGTAGTAAGAGTAAAAACTCATCGCCACTCCAGCGTGCAACATAGTCAGAACCTTGAGTACGACTATTCAATAAAGTCGCCATTTGTTGTAAACAGCTATCGCCAGCAAGGGGGCCATACGCATCATTAATGCGACTGAAGTTATCAAAGTTAATTATCAATAGAACGAGCGACTTACCCTGCGCTTGCAATGACTGCGAGTTACGCTGGAAGTGTTCGATATCTTTAGGGAGCTGATCAAATAAGAAGCGGCGACTACGTAACCCTGTAAGCTCATCTGAGTGACTAACTAACTTAAGCTGTGAATTCACTTGGTTAAGCTTATCGTTGGCTTCTCGAAGCTCTACGGTTCGTTCTGTTACTAAGCTTTCAAGCGCTAATTGCTTACGTTTCTCTTGCGCTCTAAATACCCAAAATACAAGGTAGAACAGTAAAATAAAGCTACTGGTGATCAAGAGTCTAAAATAAATAGTCTCATCAAAACGGCGCGGCACTACAAAGCTGTACTCAGTACGACGTGCTTTTTGCCAATCTTCACCACGGCGCTTTGCTTCAAGTTGGAATAAAAACGACCCTGGCGGTAAGTTGGTATAAATTGCCTCACGACGAGTATTGGCATAACGCCAATCACTGTCTAAGCCACTTAAGCGATAGCGGAACTCGATACTTGAAGGGGCATAATAATCAATCGCGGTGTATTTTAACGTTACATCGCGTTCATCAATTTGCAGCTGTGGTTTATCACCTAAGGTTGCGGTACTTAAATGACGAAGCGGCGTGATCAAGCTTTCAATACGTGGCTTAAGTGCTTGAACACCAAAAAGCTCAACGCTCTTAGGTATTTCTACCACACCTTGTAAGCTTGGGTACCAAATAGAGTTACCCGTGTCTGCTACAGCATCGTGGCCAAGGCCGGCACAACATTGACTGGCTTTACCATCTAGTTGGCGGTCAAACGATGAAATCACTTGTTCTACTTTTAAGCTCTCGATATCTGTACCAAACTGCTCTACCGGCATGCGGTATACGCCTTTCATGGTGCTGACCCAGATACGTTTTAATTGCTTATCGTAAACCAGACTAAAAATAGAGCCATAAGGTAGACCATCGGTCGCATCTAACTGACGCCATTGGCCTTTGGTACTGCGATAAAATAAACCATCGTTAAGTGAGCCAATTAATATACCCACCCCTTCAATATTCAAAATACTGGTGACGTAGGCACTTTCTAAGCTAGTTTGGTCGCCAATTTTTTCAATACCGCGGTCGGTAAAGTAATACGCCCCTTTACTGGTGCCAATTAAGCCAAAGTTTTGCTCATCCAGAACATAGGTAATAAATTTACTACTTAAGAAGGCATTGTATGCAAAAGGTGTTAAACCACCATAACTTAAGCGGTACATTCCGCGGCCTGTACCTAGCCAAAAACCGCCTTTGCTAGAACGGCTAATTGCGAATACTGGGTTATCGCGCAGTGCTCGCCCCGGCACCGTATACAAGTTTTGGTTTTCGTAATAAAACACACCGCGGCCTGTTGCGATGTACAAACGATCACCATCAAATTGTAAGTCGTGTACCGCAGCTCGACCAAATTGATTACTCGGAATTTGATTTACAAAATTCTTGTTGTAATCGAAGTAGCCGACACCGCTGCGGTTAGCTACCCATAATTTGCCATCAGGTGCTTGGCTAATCGCCATCACCGCTTCGGTCATATTTGAGATAGCTGAGTGACGCTCAATACGCCCCTCGTGAGCAAGCCATAAGCCTTCACTGAAGCTTGCCAGCCAAATGTTATTTTGATTGTCACGGAAAATATCGGCAAACCAAATGCTTTGATCGAGCTGGCTTGGCTCAACCCATTGCCAATCCCCTGAGTTATCACGAAATAACAGTCGGCCGTAAGTCGAAATCCAGAGCGCCCCATCAGAGTCACTCATAAATTTATAAACGGCAGAGTTACTCGCATTGGGCAGTGGGAATGGACGCAGCTCGTCATCTAAATCAAGAAAGTAGGCACCCAGCTCTGAGGCAAGGTATAAGTTACCTTCAAGCCACGCCATATCATGAATAATGGTTTGTGCTAAACGCTCAGGTAATGAAACCTTGGCAGTAAGCTCTAATCGTAATTTAGCAAAGTCAGATGAAGTATTGGTTAAACGCAATAAATGGCGCTCATTGACCAGCCAAATGCCTTCTGGCGATAATGCCATTTGACTCACCGAACCAACAATTTGCGTAATAGCGGTGGCATTGGAGACCGGTACAATTAACGCGGAGTTTTGATTGAGTGTGACTTGATTTCGAGCAACATAATAAAGGCCATTGGCTGCAATCCAAATGCTGCCTTTGGAATCTTCGAGAATATCGCGAACCGGGCCTTTTACATTAAAGGTCTGCGACATCATGGTCTTAGGGTCCAGTGTTACCAAGCCATTTTTGGTACCAACCCAAAGTAACCCTGTGCTATCGACTAATAGTTTATTAATACCATTACTTGGCAGGAAGTCGCTGTTTTGCGTATTGAAGTTAGTGAACGTGTTACCATCAAAGCGGCTTAGACCAAACTGGGTACCCAGCCACATATAGCCTTGCTCATCTTGGGCAATACTTTTTAAGGATTGTGATGGCAAGCCATTTTGGATGTTCCACTGTTTGACCACATACTCTGTGATAGATGCAAACGCAGGCATGCTGCAAAACACCAACAAACAGACAACTAGAAATCGCATCATATACTTGCCACCAAGTAACACTTAACTCATCGTTTAAAAAGGTAAATAACCAGCTTTAAACAAGGCTTGAACACAAATTAATGAAAAAACACCTGCTAAAATATCATCAGCCATGATGCCCAAGCCACCGTGTAAACGTCTATCTAAAATTCGGATAGGACCTGGTTTAGCGATATCAAAAAAGCGGAACAATAAAAAACCCACCAACAGTGACTGCCAACTCAATGCAGCACCAATCATGGTGATATAATAACCAGCAACTTCATCCCAAACAATGGCTGGATGATCATGTACCCCTAAGTCATCTGCTGTTTTACCACATGCCCAAATACCAAACACGCTGATCACGATTGCAAACACAATCTGTAACCACAGCGGAAAGTACATCGTGGTGAAAATAAATGGCAAAGCAGCAAAAGTACCAAATGTGCCTGGCGCTTTAGGGGCAAGGCCTAAGCCAAAACCCAAACCAAAAAATTGGTGTGGGCGTTTTAAATTGAATAAACGGTTACTGCTCAAACCGGCTCCTTCGCGAAGTGCTGAAAGCCCTTTCCTTGATAGTTAAACTTTTCACCATCAAGTAATAGCTCAATCTCACCTTCGCCACTTTTAATTTGCCCAACACAACTTGCTTCAACACCATATTGGCGTAATTTCATATCAACCATGCTTTTATTGCTTTCAGGCACAGTAAACAGCAACTCGTAATCGTCACCGTAATTTAAGATATAATCAAACTGCTCGGCACGTGGAATCGACGAATTTAATGCATCAGAAACAGGCACTTTATCGACATTGATCACCGCACTAACTTGCGATAGCGCTAAAATATGGCCTAAATCTGCCAACAAGCCATCAGAAATATCGATAGCCGCAGAGGCCGCGCCTCGCAAAACCTGACCTGCTGCTACACGAGGCGTCGGATAATCAAAGCGATTATTTAAATAGCTTAAATGTTCAGGGGCAATATCAAGGCCTTGTTTACGGGCTTCAATAGCTACACCAGCATCACCTAATGGGCCTGTTACATAAATCCAATCGCCAACTTTAGCACCGCTACGGCGTAGTGCTTTGCCTTCAGGCACAATACCTTTAGCGCAGATTGTAATAGTTAAAGGGCCTTGGGTGGTATCACCACCAATGATTTGCACATTGAAGTACTCTGCAATTTCATGCATACCTTCAGTGAACTCTTCAAGCCACTCTATATTTACCTCAGGCAAGGTTAAGCCAACCGAAATCCACGTAGGTTCAGCGCCCATTGCCGCAAGATCACTTAAATTAACAGCTAACGCCCGATGCCCAAGGGCACGCGCAGAGATGTCATCAAAAAAGTGTACGCCCGCAACTAAGGTGTCTGTTGTTACCGCCAATTGACAGTTTTCAGGCACAGTTACTAAGGCACAATCGTCACCAATACCTAGGTTCACATCACGGCGAATAATGCCACGACCCTTAAAGTAACGATTGATTAGTTCAAATTCCTTCATACACAAAAAAGCCGGCCCAAGCCGGCTCTCCTTTACGGGGCTACTTACTTACGCAGCTCTTTAACTGCTTTATCAAGTACACCGTTGACAAACTTATGGCTGTCTTCAGCACCAAACATCTTCGCAAGCTCAATGCCTTCATTGATTGCCACTTTGTAAGGTACGTCTTCACGGAATTTCAGCTCATAGGCAGACAGACGTAAAATTGCTTTTTCGACCATGTCTAACTCATCTGCTGGGCGTGCTAAATGTGGCGCAACGATTTCATCTAATTGCTTACAGTTAACAACAACACCGCGTGCTAGGTCTTTGAAATATTCGACGTCGATCTTAGTCACATCATTTTCAATTAACATTTGCTGTTCAATATCAGCAATTGGGTTACCGCTTAACTGCCAAGAGTATACGGCTTGAAGTGCTAAGATACGTGCTTTACGTCTTGCTGCTGGTTTCACAGAGATTCCTTAAACTTAAATTTTGTCTAACACATTAACCATTTCAAGCGCGCCTAAAGCAGCTTCGCCGCCTTTATTACCCATTTTGGTACCTGCGCGCTCAATTGCTTGCTCAATGCTTTCAGTGGTTAATACGCCAAATGCAACCGGGATATCATACTCAAGAGATACTTGCGCAAGACCTTTGTTTGATTCGCCAGCGACTAAATCAAAGTGTGGTGTACCACCTCTGATCACTACGCCTAAAGCGATGATTGCATCGTGTTCTTTCTTTGCTGCAACGCGTTTCGCTGCTAAAGGTAATTCAACGGCACCTGGTACGTAAACAACAGTAATGTCGTCATCAGATACGCCACCTGTGCGCTTAAGCTCATCAACAGCACCTGCTAATAGGCTGCTACCAATAAAGTCATTAAAGCGAGAAATGACAATGGCAAATTTTTTGCCCGGTGCGTATTTGTTACCTTCAATAATTTTCATTTAATAACCCTAAAAAATAAGTTTAAGCGGTTGCGATTGCGCAAAAATTACGGCGCATAATACCACAAAAATATAAAAGTAGCCTAGAAAATCTGTTTTCCCTAATTAAGAGCGCGGCTCAACGTAGTCAACCACTTCTAAGTGGAAACCAGATAATGCATGGTACTTCTTAGGACGGCTCATTAAGCGCATCTTTTCAATACCTAAATCAGCCAAAATCTGAGACCCCACGCCCACTGTACGCGATGTACCTTGGAACTTTCGATGACTGACATTTTCGCCCGCATCTTCAGCAGCAAACGCTTTAACGGTTGCTTCTAAGTCTTCAGTTGATTCTTGTTTACCTAAAATAACCAGCACGCCGTTGTGCTCAGCGATATAAGCCATTGCATCTGATAAGCCCCAGCTACGATCAGCACTTCTATCTGATAATAGAATGTCGTTAAAGGTGCTTTGTAAGTGAACACGTACTAGCGTAGGTTCATCTTTCGATACTTCACCTTTTTGTAAAACATAGTGAAGCTGACCATCAATAGTGTCTTTGTAGGTCACTAAATCAAACTCACCGTGATCTGTTGGCAGTTTACATTTAGCAACGCGCTCAATGGTGGTTTCGTTTAGGTTTCGGTATTCGATTAAATCTGCAATAGTGCCAATCTTTAAGTCATGCTCTTTAGCAAATACTTCAAGATCTGGGCGACGAGCCATGGTGCCATCTGCATTTAAGATTTCAACAATTACAGATGAAGGCTCAAGACCTGCTAAACGCGCTAAATCACAACCTGCTTCGGTATGACCAGCACGTGTTAACACGCCACCTGGCTGCGCCATGATAGGAAAAATATGCCCTGGTTGTACAATATCGCTCGGCACGGCACCTTTAGCAATTGCCGCTTGCACTGTACGAGCACGGTCAGCTGCTGAAATACCCGTTGTTACGCCTTTCGCTGCTTCAATCGACATGGTGAAGTTAGTTGAAAAAGCAGCCCCGTTATTTTTCACCATTAACGGCAAATCTAACTGCTGACAACGCTCTTGTGTCATTGTTAAACAAATTAAACCACGACCATGTGTTGCCATAAAATTGATAGCATCAGCACTAATGTGCTCTGCTGCGATAATTAAATCGCCTTCATTTTCTCGGTCTTCATCGTCCATTAAAATAACCATTTTACCGGCTTTAATGTCATCGATAATTTCTTGCGCGCTGTGTAAATTCATAATGTGCCCATGAGAGTATGATTAATAGTGACGTATCTGTACTTATTTAATAAAGCCAGCTTGTGCGAGCAAGCTCATTGATATGTCTGAACGGGAAGGTTGTTCGGCCCCTTTTATTAGGCGCTCTAAATAGCGAGCAATCTGGTCAACTTCTAAGTTCACCTGAGTCCCCACCTGAAATTCTGCAATCGTAGTTTGCTCAGCAGTATGCGGAACAATCGTCAACTTAAAGCGATTTTGCTCGACCTCGTTGACCGTTAAGCTAATGCCATCAATACACACCGAACCTTTGTACGGAATATATTTCATTAAATCGCTATCTGTACTTAGCCAGTACTCTGTTGCACGAGCATTAGGGCTGATACTTTCAACGGTCGCAATACCATCAACATGGCCTGACACTAAGTGTCCACCTAAACGAGAAATAGGTTGCATGGCTTTTTCAAGATTAACTGTTTGCCCTTTTTTGTAATGAGCAAACCCAGTTAAGCTGATGGTTTCGTTTGATAAGTCAGCACTAAAACCATCGCTATGTTTAGCGACAACCGTTAAACACACACCGTTGGTGGCAATACTGTCACCGAGCTTGACGTCTTTCATATCCAAATTAGCGCTTTGAATACGAATAGCTAGATCACCTTGCTTTTGTGTTAGTTCAACAATTTTACCTGTTGCTTCAATAATTCCAGTAAACATAGTGCTACTCTTTATTTTCAATGTCTGTGGCTTGCTTTGCTTTTACCGCTGTTAGGCGGATGTCGTCACCAATCATCACTGTATCAGTAAAGGTCAGTTCAGTGATATCACTCATCATGGTGACTTCTGCAAAGTTTAGTAAGCTTTTGCCCATATCACCTATTAACTTAGGGGCAATATAAACAAAGTATTCGTCAATTAAATCTTGCTCAGCAAACACGCCAGCCAGGGTCGCACCTGCTTCGAGCCAAACGTGATTAAATTGTAGTTCAGCAAGACGCTTTAAAAGTGCCGATAAATCAACTTTATTATTAACTGCTGGCACTACTTCGTGTTTAACAAAGTGAGGCCACTTAGTTTGATTATCAAGCGACGTGGTAAAAATTATCACCGGGCTCTCGATGCTGAATAACGCAAGCTCAGGCGTTAACCTATTTTGTGAGTCAATAATGATTCGGGTAGGTTGGCGTAAAGGCAACGAGGTCGGCATGCTAAATGGCAACTCATCAACACGGACATTAAGTTTGGCATTATCGCTAATAACGGTGTCTGCACCGGTTAAGATAGCACAGCTTTGCGCACGAAATGCTTGCACGTCTTGGCGCGCTTTAGGACCTGTTATCCATTTACTTTGGCCATTATTGAGTGCGGTTTTACCATCTAAACTGCACGCCATTTTACAGGTTACATATGGCAACCCTGTTTCCATTCGCTTTAAAAAGCCTTTGTTTAAATCCCGCGCTTGTTGCTCAAGTAAACCAGATGCCACCTCAATGCCAGCATCGGCTAAAATCTGTAGGCCACGACCACTCACAGCAGGGTTTGGGTCAACCATAGCAGCAATCACCTTGCTAACACCCGCAGCTTTTAAACCTTCGGCACAAGGCGGAGTTCGCCCATAATGACTACAAGGCTCTAAAGTGACATAGGCAGTAGCACCTTTCGCTTTGTCGCCAGCCACGGCTAATGCATTGACTTCAGCATGGCCCTGCCCTGCGATTTGATGAAAGCCTTCACCGACTATTTCGCCATTTTTAACCAGTACACAGCCAACATTAGGATTTGGCGTCGTAGTAAAACGGCCGTGTTTAGCAAGCTCAATGGCACGCGCCATATAAGCAGTATCAAGCTCTGTAAATGACATGATTAATCACCTAAACGAGCGATTTCTTCACCAAACTCGCGAATATCTTCAAATGAACGATAAACCGAAGCAAAGCGTACGTAGGCCACTTTGTCGAGTTTCTTCAGAGATTCCATGATGCACTCACCAATCAAATGGCTAGAGATTTCACGTTCACCCGTGGCACGAAGTTGAGATTTAATGATGTTAACGACTTCGTCGACCTGCTCAGTGCTGACTGGGCGTTTCTCTAAAGCGCGATGCAAGCCATTCAGTAACTTGTCTTCATTGAATGGTTCACGGCTACCGTCTTGCTTGATGACTCTTGGCATAACAAGTTCAGCGCCTTCAAAGGTGGTAAAGCGCTCATGGCATTCGTTACATTCACGTCGACGTCTCACTTGATGACCACCGCCAACAAGTCGAGAATCAATTACTTTGGTATCTTTTGCTGTGCAAAAAGGGCAATGCATAGGGTTCAACTTCCGTTTATAAAAAACAAAAAAAGGCCGCTTTATAAGCGGCCTTTATAATAGCAAAAAACAACGCTATTGTTATCTTAATTACGGTTTAACCAGTAATTAAGCGTAAACTGGTAATTTTTTACAGATAGCTTTAACTTTCTCTTTTACTTCTGCTTGTACAGACTCATCGTTGATGTTGTCTAGTACGTCACAGATCCAGCCAGCAAGCTCTTTTGACTCAGCTTCTTTGAAACCACGGCGAGTAATAGCCGGAGAACCAATACGAAGACCAGACGTTACGAACGGTGAACGAGGGTCGTTTGGTACTGAGTTTTTGTTAACTGTGATGTTTGCGTTACCTAGTGCAGCGTCAGCATCTTTACCTGTGATATCTTTATCGATTAGGTCAAGAAGGAATAAGTGGTTGTCTGTTTTACCAGAAACAACTTTGTAGCCACGCTCTTGTAGTACTTCAACCATCGCTTGTGCGTTCTTAACTACTTGTGCTTGGTACGCTTTGAATTCTGGTTGTAATGCTTCTTTGAAAGCAACCGCTTTAGCAGCGATGATGTGGCATAAAGGACCACCTTGACCGCCAGGGAATACAGCACTGTTTAGCTTTTTGTAGATCTCTTCATCACCACATGCAGAAACGATTAGACCGCCACGAGGACCCGCTAATGTTTTGTGAGTTGTTGTTGTAACAACGTGTGCGTGAGGGATTGGGCTTGGGTATACACCAGCCGCGATAAGACCAGCAACGTGAGCCATATCTACGAATAAGTATGCACCTACTTTATCAGCGATTTCACGGAATTTAGCCCAGTCAACAACGCCTGAATATGCTGAGAAACCAGCGATGATCATTTTTGGCTTGTGCTCTAATGCAAGTGCTTCAACTTGAGCGTAATCAATTTCGCCTGTTTCTTCATTTAGGCCGTATTGAATTGCATTGTACGTTTTACCAGAAAAGTTAACGTGTGAACCGTGAGTTAAGTGACCACCATGAGCTAAGCTCATACCTAGTACTGTATCATGTGGCTGAAGAAGTGCTTGGAAAACAGCTGCGTTTGCTTGTGAACCCGCATGTGGTTGAACGTTAGCGTAGTCAGTGCCGAATAACTCGTTTGCACGGTCAATAGCTAGTTGCTCAACAACGTCAACATGCTCACAACCGCCATAGTAACGTTTGCCTGGGTAACCTTCAGCGTATTTGTTGGTAAGCTGAGAACCCTGCGCTTCAAGTACGCGTGGGCTACAGTAGTTTTCAGACGCGATCAGTTCGATGTGCTCTTCTTGACGAGCCGTCTCTTTAGTGATGGCTGCAAATAACTCTGGATCGAAATCCGAAATATTCATGCTACGTTCTAACATGGGGTCTCCTAAGGCAACGTGTATGGTGTTTTTTTGAAGGCTGTATTGTACGCTTAAAACGCACTTTTGCCTATCTTGTAAAGATGAACATATTTAAACAGGGATTGAATTTATTTCACAGTGTTTTAATAATGATATTTTTTTATTGATACATAATAAAAATTTATGAATTTAAAATATTTCATAGCTTTTTAAAATGTTATTTCAACAAAAAATAGCCCTGTTACATTGCGTTTTTATAGGGGCAAACTAAGCTTATAGGACTGGTCAATATCAAGGATGGTATAAGTTCATGTTAGCTAAACCAATATACGAATTAGTCCCCTACGGATACTTTTTTCTCGGCATCAGTTGTATCACATTAGCCAATGATTATGTGCCTACATTAATCGGTGTCATCTTATTTTTATTAGGTGCTAACATTTGGCGGATGCGTTCTGAAGCCAGAAGAACCGATCATTCAAGCCAGCGAGTTAAACAAAAAAAACTTCGCTATTACTATGAATTTAAACCTTTTATTATTTTTATTTCGGCATTCACTTTGATGCAATGGACACAAAATGAACTCGTCTCTGTGATCAGCATTTTGCTGTGTATTGCGGCTGGGGTCATTCTAAGTATGCGGGTTTTAAACCGTCATAGTCATTCGTTACTTCATTAAAGGCTTCACTTAAAGACTGCATTAAAAAGAGCGGCTTAGCCGCTCTTTACTTGCTGTTATGCTAATTTATTTAACAGCTCAGTGCGAAGCAATTGATAATCAAACTTAATATCTTCTGCTAAACACTGTTTTGCTAATGCATCTGCCAGTGGTTTCGGCATAGGCAATTCGATGTCTAAAATTTGCTCTACGCTGTCTTTGAATTTAGCTGGGTGTGCAGTCGCTAAAAAGATACCTGCACTGCCATCAGCTAGATTTTCTTTCAAGCCCTGATAAGCAATTGCAGTATGAGGCTCTGCGATGTAACCGGTTTGATGAATTTTTTTCATCACCTCTTTTGTTTCTTCTTCACCTACACAGCTTGAATAAAAGTCATCATAGCTAAACCATTCGTTATCTAGCATAAATTGCACTCGTGGCCAGTTATTCGGTTTACTTACATCCATAGCGTTGGATAACGACTCAAGGGTGTCATTTGGCGCCCACTCTTTGCTTTGTAAGAAACGTGGCACTGTGTCGTTTTGGTTAGTGGTAGCGCTTAATTTCGCTACTGGCATACCAAGCACAGCACCAATCATTGCAGCGCACACATTACCAAAGTTACCACTAGGTACTGAGATATGCGCTTTACTGCGCTGCTCTTTTGGTAATTGAGCAATCGCTTCAAAGTAATAGCATACCTGTGCAACTAAGCGACTGATATTGATTGAGTTTGCTGAGTTTAGACCAAGCTTTTGTTTAACTTCGTCGTCTAAAAAGGCTTGCTTTACCATGCTTTGGCAATCATCAAAGCTGCCATCAACCGCATAGCAGTGAATGTTATTACCTAAAGTAGTGAATAGCTTTTGTTGCGCTAATGAAATCTTACCTTTCGGGTATAAGATCACGACATCGATATTAGGCTTATTATAAAAAGCATGGGCAACCGCCGCCCCTGTATCGCCTGATGTAGCCGTTAAAATCGTGACTTTTTCGCCCTGATTAAATTGCGCAAGACACTCAGCCATAAAACGGCCGCCAAAGTCTTTAAACGCAAGCGTTGGGCCATGAAATAATTCAAGGCAATAAATGTCTTTTTCTACTTCAACTAATTTCACATCAAAGTTAAAGGCATTTTGCACCATCTGTGCAACGGTATCGGCAGGAAGCTCGTCACCAATAAGGTGCGATAAAATCTTGCTGCTACGGCTAACAAAGTCTAAATCAAGTAACGCATCAATATCTTGAATTGGCGTAAGACTATTAGGGAAGAATACACCTTGATTACGCCCTAAACCCGTTTTTACCGCTTCAACAAACGACACCTGTTGTGTTTCATCTTTTAAATTATGTAATTGCATGTTTATTCCTTAAATTCTTTAAAGCTGTCGTGTGCCAAGCTGATCTAGTTGACAGATGTGGCAGAAGCCCTGCTCATTGATGTAATTATCATTCAGCCACGCTGCACACTTTTGTGCAGCTTCAAGGCTCTTACACACGGTAAATAATGTTGGCCCAGCCCCCGAAATGCTGACTATCTCTGCGCCAAACTCAGGTAAAGCACTTTTAGCTTCTGCAAAGCCTTGAATAAGCGGTGCACGATGTGGCTCGGCTATTTCATCACTCATAATGGAGAGCGCTGCATCAAAGCGACCTGTTAGTAATAAACTACTAAACGCAGAAAGTCGCTGTGCAAACTCAACACTGTCATGCATTGATAATTGCTTTGGCAGTACTGAGCGCGCTTTTGCGGTATTCAGTGAAAAACCTGGAAAAGCCGCTACGTAATACCATTGATTATCAACGGGTAACGAAATTGACTTGTTCGGAATAAGTTCACCAGTTAATTGCAAGCCACCCAAGTAACATGGTGTGATGTTATCGTAATGACGGCCGCCACTAACAATAGCTTCAAAATCAGCCATCAACTCGATAAGTTGCTCTTGAGATAAATTCGTTTCAGCGAACTTATCAAGGGCTGCAAACGCAGCCACCACAGAACACGCGCTTGAACCTAAACCAGAACCAATTGGTAGGTTCTTTTTCAGCTCAAGTTTTACCGCTGGCATAGTCGGCGCAACGTGTTCTTTAAAATGAATTAAACATTGATAAGCCAAGTTTTCTTCAGCATTAGCAGGCAGTTTATGGGCATAGTCGCCAGAGCAAACAAAAGTATCTTGCTCAGCGGCACTCACCTCAACAACATCACCTAATAAGGTGCCATCGATAGGTGCTAGCGCAGCACCTAAAGCATCAAAGCCGACAGCAAAATTCCCGATTGAAGCGGGTGCATATACACGGATCATGACCAGCTCCTAACGCGTTAACGTTTTTAAAATGTCGGCAAATACGCCTGCAGCCGTTACTTCAGCACCTGCGCCATAACCACGGATCACAAACGGACGAGGTTGATAATATTGACTTAAGATGGCCAGTGCATTTTCACCGTCACGGATATCGTAAAGAGCATGGCTACTATCTACAGCTTCAATGCCTACTTTACATTGACCGTTTTCAATAGTGCCCACATAACGAAGTACTTTACCTTCACTTGCAGCGCTTTGAATGCGGTCGTTAAACTGTGCATCAAGTGATGGTAGTTTTGCCATAAAATCTGCTACAGAATCACCTTCTGCAAACCCTTTTGGTAAAACAGATTCAACTTCGATATCGCTTAGTTCTAACTCAAGACCCGATTCACGAGCAATGATCAGTAGTTTTCGAGCCACATCAGTACCTGATAAATCATCACGCGGATCTGGCTCAGTAAAACCACTTTCTTTCGCTTTTAACGTTGCTTCGCTAAGTGATAAACCATCTTGTAGCGCACCAAACATATACGATAATGAACCAGACAAGATACCGCTGAACTTAATAAGTTCATCACCGGCACCAAATAGCGATTTCAGATTATCAAGAACCGGTAAGCCGGCACCTACGTTTGTTTCGTATAAAAATTTACGATTATTCTTTTGTGTCGCTGCAACTAAATCTTGATAGTAAGCATACGAGCTAGTATTGGCTTTTTTATTTGCAGCAACGACATGGAAACCTGCATTCAAGAAATCAACATATTGCGCAGCAAGTTTATCGGCTGAGCTACAATCTACGATCACTGGATTGATTAAGTGATTTTGTTTAACAAATTGCTCAACCAGATTTAAATCAAATGCCTGCTCTGACTCGGCTAGTTTGTCTTGCCAGCCATCAAAAGCAATGCCTTCGCTATCTAGATAAAGCTGTCTTGAGTTAGCTACACCGTATAAGTTCAGTTTAATGTTACGTTTTTCAAGCCATGCTTGTTGACGCTTTAACTGCTGGATAAGTTCTTGGCCGACTAAGCCACAGCCAAGTAAAAACACATCGATTGAAGGAATGTGAGTAAAGAAGTTCTCATGGCACACTTTCACCGCGTCGTTGCATAACTCACCGTCGATAACCGCTGAAATGGCGCTTTCTGTTGAATCCTGTGCAATAGCAACAATGTTAACTTGGGCTTGTGCTAATGAGGCAAAGAACTTAGCAGCTAAGCCTTTGTGCGCACGCATGTTATCACCCACTAAAGTGACAATAGCAAGGTTACGTTGTACTTGAACTGGTTCGATTAAACCGGCTTGTGATTCCAATTCAAAAGCAACTTGAAGCGCTTCAAGCGCGAGCGTTAAATCACTTTCGTGAACACAAAAACTGATACTAAACTCACACGAAGATTGAGTGATTAGCACAATTGAAACATTGTCGTGTGCCAGCGCATTAAATACTTTTGACGCCATGCCCACTTTGCCTTTCATACCTGGACCAGACACCGTCAACATAGCCAGGTTTTGTAAGCTTGATAGCGCTTTAACAGGTTCGTTCGATACACTGTCGTTGCTGATCACAGAACCTTCAGCACGTGGGTTATGAGTATTTTTGATCTCACACGGCACGCCTGCTTTAGCACAAGGTAAAATCGTTTTCGGGTGCAATACTTTTGCACCAAAGTAAGAAAGCTCCATTGCTTCTTTATAGGATAATGAATCAACTTTAGAGGCTTTTTTGATATAGCGCGGATCCGCATTGTAAACGCCATCTACATCAGTCCAGATCTGACATACGTCGGCTTCTAAACACGCTGCAGCAATCGCAGCTGAGTAATCTGAACCATTACGACCAAGTGTTGTTAGCTCACCTTGCTCATTGGCAGCAGTGAAACCCGGCATGATATAAATAGTACTTGGTGCTGCTTTTAAGGCTTCTTGAAAACGTAGCTTACTAGCATTCAAGTCTGCTTCAGCATCAATGTAGCCACCCACTGATGCAATACAGTCTGTTGCTTCTAAATAACGAGCATTACTTTCTTTAAGCATGCACTCCATTAAAGCAACACTAACGCGTTCACCAAAGCTGATAACATAAGCACGCACTTGGTCTGGACAACACTTTAAAAGTGCAACACCATCTAGTTTATTCTTAAGTTCACTAAGATTAGGCCAACTTGCTACCTGACCAAAATCAGCTTCGACAGCAGCTTTTAATTGCTCACAACGTGCAACCAAAGCTTGCCATTGCTCACTAAACTCTTGCCCCTGCTCTGCAGCACTTGCTAATGCAACTAATGAATCTGTCATACCACCTGGTGCAGACAGTACTAACAACATTTCATCGCGTAATTCTTCTTTAACTAACTGAGCTACCTGTTGCAAACATGCGTAGTCGGCCAAGGATGACCCACCAAATTTTAATACTCGCATTATTTATGTTTCCTCATTCCATAAACGAAAAAGGCCTGTGTTCTAGTGAACACAGGCCTATAAATTTGTTGCACCGACCTATGCCACTATCCCGTAAGGATGATGGTTGTAATAATAATGGTCGTTGCGTGATTAAATGTTTTCATAGACTGTAGACTGCCTTAATTATAGCCAGCCTGTCAACCCTTAAAGAAAAGATAAATTATGCGTTTGCGTTATATAAAAGATTAATGAATACCAAATTTATGCAAAGTTGCTTTAAGACGCACAAGATCTATCGGTTTATCAATGAAGTCAATAGCACCCAATTTTACTACTCTTTGTTTCATTTCAGCCTGAATATCAGCCGAAATCACTATTACGAAGCACTCTATTTTCTCTGCTTTAATCGTTTCGAGCACTGCAACGCCATCAATTTCAGGCATGGTTAAATCTAAGCACAGTAGATCAAAATTTTGCTCACGAAGTAGCGCAAGAGCTTCTCGGCCATTGGTAGCTTGCTGAATATCTGCATCCAAGCAATCACCTAAACAGCGTACTACCTGCTTACGGGCAATATTTGAATCATCACAGACTAGTACTGAAAAATTAGGATTATTCATGAAATAAAAATCTTCGCTGTAGCAAATACAACATTAAAAAAGGCTAAATTAAAGATGAAATAAATTTATAACACACTTTTTCAAGCGCAGTAAGGTTAAGTTTTTTCAAAAAATACTAACAATTTATAAATGTTCCAGTAAAAAAGGATATATTTATTTCTTTTTAACCATTTATTAGCTAACTTTAGAACTAGCTGAATGTATTACAATTGTCACCAAGGAGCTATGGATATTCCATGCTACAAAAAAGCCTGTCAAAAGAATTATTAACAAATGTACTCTCAGTCTACTTTTTACTTACTTTTGTAGTGACCTGTGGACAAGTTATTGCTGAGTACGTTAATACCAAAGATTACATTCGTGACGAGTTAACGACTTTACAAAAAACATTTAGCCGTAGTTTAACCCGCGCTATTTGGGAGTTGAACGATAAACAAACCATTACGACAGCTGAAGGCCTATTAGCGATCCCTATGATTGAAGGCATTATTGTACGTGATGACAGTGGCGAAGTGCTTTCACAACTAGGCCGTTCGCTAGATATCCATGAGCTTTACAGTCAGCAGTTAGTGCAAGAAGAAGCGATTATCGAAGATACGCCGTCAGGTTTATTCGGTTATACATTCCCACTCATTTTTGAATTCTCTGGTAAAACAACCCAAGTAGGTGACGTAACCTTATTCTCAAGTCGTGAAGTGGTATTTAGCCGCATCATGATTTCTATCTACTTTTTAATTGGTAATGCGATGATCAAAACCACCTTTTTGATCATTCTTTTCTTACTGGCATTTAGAAAACGCTTAACCGAGCCATTAGCAGAATTTACAGAACAAATTGAAGATCTTGAATTAAACGACTTAGAAGGTCGCCATATTCAGATCCATACCGTTGAGCACAACGAGCTTAAAGTAATGGAAGAGTCTTTCAACCGGCTAATCGATAAGGTGGTACTTTACCGTGAAGAGCTCGAACATACACAAAAAGAATTATTGATAAGCAATGAAAAGCTCGACCAACATAACTTACAGTTAGAACAAGAAGTGGCGCGCAAAACATCAAACTTAAGCCAAGCAATGATGGACTTGCAGCAGCAAAAATATGAGCTTGAAAAACAAAAGCTAACACTGACTGAAGAAATCGATTTACGTAAGCAAACTGAACAAGAGCTCATCACCAAACAAACAGAGTTACAACGCTACCTTGATGAACTAAATATGGCGCAAGAACGTTTAGTTGGCTCAGAAAAAATGGCTGCATTAGGCGGTTTAGTAGCGGGTATTACGCATGATGTGAATACACCTATCGGGATTGGTGTTACTGCGACGTCATTCTTACAAGAACGCTTGGACCAAATTGAAGCGGCTTACAAGGATAAAACCCTGTCACCAAAAGCCCTTGAAGAATTTATTAATGATGCTAAACAAAGTACGAGCCTACTGACTAGTAACCTAGATAGAGCTTCAGAGCTGGTTGCAAGCTTTAAGCAAATTGCAGTAGACCAAGCCAGTGAAGCGGTACGGACGATTAACTTTAAAGAGTACTTGGGTGAAGTGATCCGCTCACTCCATCCAAAACTAAAGAAAACGTCGCATCATATTAATTTAGATTGCCCTGACGATTTAACACTTAACCTGCCCGCGGGGGCGATTAGTCAGATTTTCACAAACTTGATTATGAACTCTCTTATTCATGGTTTCGAAGGAATTGAAAGTGGCATCATCGATATCGTTATCAAAGAAGAAGATGACGAAGTCGTTATCGACTTTAAAGATAATGGTAATGGCGTATCAAAAGACCAGCTAGAAAAGCTATTTGACCCATTCTTTACAACCAAGCGCGACCAAGGCGGCAGTGGCTTGGGCACGCATATTACTTTTAACCTCGTTAAGCAAACCCTGAGTGGCGATATTGAGGTATCAAGCGAAGTCGGTAAAGGCTTGCACTACCATATTAGTTTTCCGAAAAACATGCCAAAACCACTTTCAATGTTTAACTCATAAGCAATTAGCACTGATGCCGAAATGATTCATTTCGGCATCAGTTTTTTATTGTTATGATTGGGCAAATTTATTGAAAGGATTAGCCTAATTATGTGGTTTAGTAACCTTATCTGTTACCGTTTTAAACAAGACGTTTCATACGCTCAAGAAGACTTCGACAAAGCCCTAGAACAAGACCTGTTCCGCTCATGTACAGGCCAAGAGCTTGCAACTTTCGGTTGGACAAAAGCCTTTGGTAAGCACGGTCAAACTCTGTCTCATTTCTCTCAAGACAGCATTTTAGTATGCGCTAAGCGTGAAGAAAAAGTGCTGCCAGCTGCCGTTATCAACGAATTGGTTGCAGAGAAGGTTGAACAAATCGAAGCCGAAGAGAACCGCCCAGTAAAGAAAAAAGAAAAAGACGAACTAAAAGAAAATATTCTGCACACTTTACTGCCTCAAGCATTTAAAAAATCGAGCCTGCAGTTTGCATTTATTGATCAAAAGAATGGCTGGGTTGTGGTTAACAGTGCAAGCTTTAATAAAGCAGAAGAGCTTTTAGCTCTACTTCGTAAATCACTTGGCACGCTTCCTGTCGTACCTGCATTTGCGAATTACGATTTAGATGTATTTTTAACTGACTGGTTAACTAATTTCAGTACCCCTGAAGGCTTTTCTATCGGTAATGATGCAGAGCTTGAGGAAGCCGATGACAGTGGCGCTCAGGTTAAATTAAAAGGCCATGACTTATCGTGTGACGAAGTAAAATCACACTTAGAAAATGGTAAGCGCGTAACTAAGCTGGCTCTTGATTGGCAAGAACGCGTTAAGTTCATGCTACAAAACGATGGTTCAATTAAGCGTTTAAGCTACTCAGAAACATTAAAAGAAGAAAACGCCGACATTCCAAAAGAAGATATGGCGGTCAAACTTGATGCTGACTTCATCTTAGCGTCAGAAGAAATTAAACAATTACTAGAAGAGCTAACCCAAGGTTTAGGCGACGCAGAAGATTTATAAAATTAATCTGAGAGTTAGTTAATTTAAAGCGCGACTAAGTCGCGCTTTTTGCTGTAGTTAGTCAGTAAAAATTGCTTTTACTTCGTTAAGCATATCGTTATATTCATCGTCACTGAACATATCAAGTGATTCAATCACGCCTTTATCCATATAGGTTTGTAATGCCGCTGACTTATCAGAAACCTGTAAGATGCCTTCTAATATCGCACCAATACGAATGAAATCGACATAACAAATATGCTCTGGTCGATAGTTTGGATTTGCCCAACTTTCAGCAACTTCTACAAACTCATCAGTAAATCCCCAAGCACGCATAATTGCGCCACCCACTTTACCGCCCAGCTTTTGGATAGCATGAGCAAGGAAACTAGGGTTTGCAAACACTTCAGGGTGCTTCTCAGCTTCAGTTAAAATTGGCAGCACGCCAATGTTATAAACTAATGCAGCCAAAGTAATTGTGTCACGATTCAATGATGTATGCTTGTTTCGGCGTAAAAAGAAGTCCATCAAGGTAATTGAATGGCACGCTACTTTAAGGGTTTTCTGCCATGCCTTGTCCATATAGCCTTTAATCAGCTCATTATGTGATACAAACAGCTGCTCCATTGCCATTGCCGTCGCAATGTTCTTGATTTGACGCAGGCCAATTCGTGTTACAGCTTGGTGTAGGTTTGTGACTTTAACTGAGCGCCCCATAAATGCACTATTCGCGACTTTGATCATCCGTGCCGACAATGCAGGGTCATGCGAAATGACATCTGCCATATCCATCAAGTTTACCTCGGGGTTATCCGCGGCTTGCCTCACCTTCACTGCAACTTCTGGTAAGGTAGGTAACACTAACGTGTCATTATTTATTCTGTCGACCAATATGGTCAGTAATGCATTCTCTGTTGACATATGTGTGCCATCCTCTTGGGTTAGTTTGTCAAAATAAATACAAACTAATGACTGACATTATTAGATTAGTTATAGTTTTAGTATTGTCTAACTTAGCGCTAAAGTTAAGAAATTCACAGAAATTATCTATTTTTATATTTTTTAACTCCCTAACTCATAAATAAATATTGCTTCTAGCGCTGTAAACTTGCCATATATATGTCAGGTTTGCTTTAATGCATAGACTTTTTGTTTTCTAAGCAATGACTCTCACTTTTTAACGGGCAAAAAAATGACATTAAATAAAATTAGCCAAGCACTTATCTTATCAGGTGCTGTTTTTCTTGGTGCATGTTCTGATCAACAAGCAACCACTTCTCAAACTAAGCCTGCTGCAGAGCAAACAAAGCAAAGTACTGAACAAAACAACCCACAACTTATCAATGCAGAGAAAAGCCGTTTAGACATTTACACAGACTTCACGCTTACTTCTGATCTTAGTCACTTAAGTGACAACCAAAAACAAATGGTTGGTAAGTTGATCGAAGCCTCAAAAATTATGGATGAGCTATTCTGGCGCCAAGCATTTGGTGAGAATAAAGACGCATTTTTAGCAAAAATTAATGATGAAAAAGTTCAGAAGTTTGCAGATATCAACTATGGCCCTTGGGATCGCTTAAACGGCGACCAAGTATTCTTATCAGGTTATGAAGAAAAGCCACTAGGCGCTGAGTTTTACCCAAGCGATATCACAAAAGAAGAGTTAAACAATGCAATCGTTGATGACAAAACCGGTCTTTACTCGGTGATCAAACGCGATGAAAAAGGTCTTCTTTATAGCGTAGCTTACTCGGTTGAGTACGCACAAGAACTAGAAAAAGCAGCTAACTTATTACGCGAAGCAAGCACTCTTGCTGATGATAAAGAGTTCGCTAACTACCTAAGCATGCGCGCAGACGCATTGGTAAGTGATGACTTCCAACCTTCTGATTTTGCTTGGATGGATATGAAAAATAACCCAATTGATGTGGTTATTGGTCCTATCGAAACCTATGAAGATCAATTATTTGGTTACCGCGCAGCGTATGAAGCCTATGTACTAATCAAAGACTTAGCTTGGAGCGAGCGTTTAGCCAAGTTTGCCGCTTTCTTACCAGAGCTACAAAAAGGTTTACCTGTAGATGAAAAGTATAAGCAGGAAGTCCCAGGCTCTGATGCTGACCTAAATGCTTATGATGTTGTTTATTACGCAGGTCACTCAAATGCAGGTAGTAAAACTATTGCTATCAACCTGCCAAATGATGAGCAAGTACAGCTAGAAAAAGGCACACGTCGTTTACAGCTTAAAAATGCAATGCGTGCTAAGTTCGATAAAATCTTAGTGCCAATTTCAGAGCAGCTAATTGTTCCTGAGCAACGCAAGCACATCACCTTTGACGCGTTCTTCGCAAACACAATGTTCCACGAAGTAGCGCACGGTTTAGGTATTAAAAACACCATTACAGGTAAAGGAACTGTTCGCCAATCATTGCAAGAGCATGCTAGTGCCCTTGAAGAAGGTAAAGCGGATATCTTAGGTCTATACATGGTTGAGCAATTACTTAAGAAAGGCGAGATCACTGACGGTACATTAGAAGATTACTACATTACCTTTATGGCTGGTATCTTCCGCTCAGTGCGTTTTGGTGCATCAAGTGCACACGGTAAAGCGAATATGATCCGCTTTAACTTCTTTGCTGAAGAAGGTGCCTTCTCAAAAAATGCTGACGGCTTATACAGCGTTAACATGGAGAAGATGAGCCAAGCAATGGAAAAACTATCACGCTTAATCTTAACGATTCAAGGTGACGGTGATTACCAAAAAGTTGATCAGCTAATCGCAACCCATGGCGATATCAAAGCTGAACTAGCTAAAGACTTAGAAAAGCTAAGCCAAGCTAACATCCCTGTTGATGTTACTTTCAAACAAGGTAAAGAAGTATTAGGTCTTTAAGCCCTATTCTCCTTTAATAAAAAACGCTGCAATTGCAGCGTTTTTTATTGCCTGAAATCGAGTAAAACACGACTAGTGTGCAACGAAGTTCAAACCATATTTGGAGTTTAGTTCTACAATATCCCCGTTGATCAGCATTTTTTGAAACTCGGCATTAAAAGCATCAATAAATTCATCGAGTTCGCGTTGTTTACTAAAGCCATAGTAGCCCTGATTAATCGTGACAGGTGGCGATAACATAATCACTTTATCTGCTATGTCTAAACTGTCGATCACTGGCTTTGCTGCCCGAGGATGGGTGAGAATTAAGTCAACTCGGTTATACATCAGCTGTAAAAAACTAGCCCGCACATTGCCCACTTCAGATAGCGATAAACTTGTTTCATTACGTTTAAATTCAGGGCCATAGTTCCAGCCTCGAATGGTACCAATAATATCTTTTCGTAAACTGGCAAAATTACCAACCCAGGTCACATCATTGTTCTTCTTGGTATAAAAAACGATCGGGTCTTCGTAAAAGGGCAAGTCACTAAATTGCATATACTGCTGACGCATAGGGGATTTGTAAGGACCGATAATGGCATCAGCGTGACCTTGCTCTACCATTTTTAGTGCGCGTTTTAGTGGCATGATATCAATAACCAACTCATGCCCTAAACGTCTGCAAATTTCGTGTGCGATATCGGCACCTAAGCCGACCACTGTTCCCTGCTGATCTTGTTCTAAAATGGCAGGAAAGTGACTACCAACAAAGTAATAGCTTTTTGCTAAACAAGAAAAAGAGCTCAGAATAAGCAACACGGCAAACACTGTGTGTTTCATTTATTCTGTACCCCTTCGTGCATCATCCATTTAGCTTAGTCCAATCTTGGTAGAACAAACAGTTTAAAAGTGCGCTTTTAATACCGCAATTTGTTCGTCTGTATAAGGCACTGCTGGTAATTTACCCCAGATTGGTGTTGGCCAAGCCGCATCAGTTGTGAAGCGCGCAATATGATGAACATGTAATTGCGGTACCATATTCCCTAGTGCTGCTACATTAAGTTTGTCTGGGTTGAATACCTGTTGTAATAGTTTACTCAGTTTGCCCGACTCTTGTAATAAGGTAATTTGTAGCTCTTCAGAAAGGTCGATAATCTCTTTAACACCAGCGACTCTTGGCACTAAAATAAACCATGGGTATTGGCTATCATTCATCAGTAATACTTTACACAGTGGCCAATCCGCAAGCTCAATGCAGTCGCGTTGTAGTTCTGGGGCCAGAGAAAACGGCGTATCAGTATTTTTCATCAATAAATCCTTTGATATTGGGTAAACATCCCCTACTTTATAGCATTTTGTTGCAGTTGCCTAAGCTTACCATTACCATCGTGGCAGTTTTTATTCGAGCGAAGGTACTCCTGTGCTAAAAAAAATTAAATCTCTCTCACTTGCTTTGCCGATGGTGGCAACAGCATTCAGTGTGACCGCTGAACCGCTTACTCTTGAGCGTATTTTTGACGATCCAAGCTTAGCAGGCAAAGCGCCTGTGCAACTTAAATTCTCTCCAGATGGCAGTCGTGTCACTTACCTGCAAGGTAAAACCGATGATTACAATCGCTACGACTTATGGGAATACAACTTAAAAGATAACAAAAACCGCTTATTAGTTGACTCTGCTGCACTATTCTCTGGTCCAGAGAACTTATCTGACGAAGAAAAAGCACGCCGTGAGCGCCAGCGTATTTTTGGTAAAGGGATTTTAGAATATAAATGGTCAAAAGACGGTAAAGCGCTTTTATTTCCACTTAATGGCGACCTTTACTATTATGAGCTTGCTTCAGCTAAAAGCCGTAAATTAACCGACACAGAAGCATTTGAAACCGATGCACGTTTCTCACCTAAAGGCCATTATGTGTCGTTTATTCGTGAGCAAAACCTATATGCACTTAACTTAAAAACGGGTCAAGAAATCCAATTAAGTAAAGATGGTGGCGGCGTTATTAAAAACGGCATGGCCGAGTTTGTTGCGCAAGAAGAAATGGGCCGTATGACTGGCTACTGGTGGTCTGGTGATGAATCTAAAATCGCTTATACCCGTGTTGATGAAAGCCCAGTAAAAGAAGCTATCCGTAATGAAATTTACGCGGATGAAGTAAAGCTTTTTAACCAACGCTACCCGTTTACAGGTACCGACAACGTTAAAATTCAGTTAGGTGTTGTAAGCATCAACAATCAAAAAACTGACTGGGTTGATTTAGGCGACGATCAAGATATCTATATCGCTCGTGCTAACTGGTTAAAAGATAACAAAACACTTTCTTATCAGTGGCAAGACCGCTCGCAACATAACTTAGAGTTACGTTTTTATAATAGCGACACTAAAAAACAAACCGTTGCCCTAACAGAAAGCAGTGATACTTGGATTAACCTGCACTTTGATTTGCAGTTCTTAAACGATAAAAAACATTTCGTTTGGGCATCTGAGCGCGACGGTTTTAAACATCTTTATTTATACCGCACAAACGGCGAAATGATCCGTCAAATCACCCAAGGTGAATGGGTTGTTGATAGCTTAAAAGGTATCGATGAGAAAAAAGGCATCGTTTATTTTGCAGGTCGTAAAGATACAGCACTTGAAAGCCACCTTTACAGCGTACCGCTATTCAAGAAAGGCGAAATTAAACGCGTAACTGAACTAGGCGCTTACCATAATGTGGTGATTGCTAAAGATAACAAAACCTTTATCGATAACAGCTCATCAGTTAATAAGCCAGGCTCAGCAGCATTACGTAAAATTAATGGCGAATTTATCACTTGGCTTGAAGAAAACAAGTTAGATAAGTCACACCCATTAACGCCTTACCTTGCTGATTTGATCACACCTGAATACGGCACGTTGACGGCTGAAGACGGGCAAATCATGCATTACCGTTTATTCAAGCCAACTAATTACCAAGACGGTAAAAAGCACCCGGTTATTGTTAACGTGTATGGCGGCCCTCATGCTCAGCGCGTAACAAACAGCTGGCGTAGTAAAAACTTATACTTCCAGTACATGGCACAACAAGGCTATGTTATTTTCCAACTTGATAACCGTGGTTCATACAACCGTGGTAAAAAGTTTGAAGACGTGATTTATAAGCACTTAGGTGTTGCTGAAGTGGCAGACCAAATTAAAGGGGTCGAGTTCTTACGTACCCTTGATTACGTTGACCCTGAGCGTATTGGTATTTATGGCCACAGCTACGGTGGTTACATGGCGCTTATGACCATGTTTAAAGCGGGCGACTACTTCAAAGCCGGTGTTTCTGGTGCGCCAGTCACTGATTGGGAACTTTACGACACTCACTACACTGAACGTTATGTAGGTCACCCTGCAACTAACGCGAAAGGTTACGAAGCAAGTGCAGTTTTCCCGTATGCTGAAGGCTTAAAAGGCCCACTGATGATTTACCACGGTATGGCTGATGATAACGTATTATTCACTCACGCCACTAAGTTATTCAAACAACTGCAAGATCAAGAAAAACAGTTCGAAATGATGACTTACCCGGGTTCAAAACACAGTTTACGTGGCAAGAGCGTACAAACGCACTTACACCAAACTATCACAAGTTTCTTCAACCGACACTTTAACGTTGAATAATCACGTTCAATTTCGATAACTTAGACTAAAGGCTGATTGTTAAATCAGCCTTTTTTTTGTCTCAATGTATTCTACTATTTAACTAGATTTTCGACCTATTTTGGCTACGCTTAATACATTGCTCCTATGAGCATGACGAAGGAACACACATGAATTACTTACGCCGTTTTACAATTTTTCAGCGCCTCGCCATGTTAGTGAGTGTGGTCGTGATAGGGCTGATATTTTTGAGCGTCTCGAGTTTAACGCAGCAATACAGCTCGCTAAAACATGAGCAATACATAAAAACCCAAAACCTTGTTGAGTCTGCTTACTCTATTATTGAGCATAACTATGAATTGTTTGAGCAAGGTAAGCTAAGTGAGCAACAGGCCAAACAAGCAGCCCTCGAAACAATTTCTGCACTACGTTATGACAACAACAATTACTTTTGGATCAACGATTATCAACCCGTGATGGTCATGCACCCGTTTAAGCCCGAATTAAATGGTAAATCGCTAGCGAGCAGTAAAGATCCAGATGGCGTGTTGTTATTTGTCGATATGGTCAATATTGTCAAAAAACAAGGTAAAGGCTTTATTCCCTACAAGTGGCCAAAACCTGGTAAAGACAAGCCGGTTGATAAAATTGCCTACGTAAAAGGTTTTGACAAGTGGCAATGGATTGTAGGCTCTGGTGTCTACATCGATACCATTGAAGAAGCATTCTCTTCGCTTCGTACCCATGTCATTATCACCGCTGTGGTGCTCATTGCCCTACTGGTTGCACTTAGCTACCTAATTGCCAATAGTATTCTACGCCCGACCCAACTTGCCGCAAACATGATGAAAGACATCTCACAAGGCGAAGGGGATTTAACCCAAAAGCTTGATGAAAATGGCAACGATGAAGTGTCTCGTTTGTCGCGCTATTTTAATTTGTACACCGCAAAAATGCGTGAGTCACTGAAGCATGTTGCCCACAATGCCGAGCAAGTAAATCAGTTTGCTCATAGCGTAGATGATGCCAGTAAAACCAATCACTCTTTTATTGAATTACAAAACGATAGCTCAACTCAAGTAGCAACCGCGATGGAACAAATGACTCATCAAATTCACGATGTTAGTCAAAATGCTGACCAAGCTGAACATGCCGCCAATGAAGCGGCGCAAAATGCCGAAGCAGGCAAGCAGGTTCTTAACAAGACCATTACCGCCATTGAGACCCTGTCGCATAATATTGAACAAGTGAGTAAGGTAACGGCGGATCTTGCTGCAGAGAGTAACAACATAGGCTCGGTATTAGATGTTATTCGCAGTATTGCTGAGCAAACCAACCTACTGGCACTCAATGCTGCTATTGAAGCGGCTCGTGCTGGTGAGCAAGGCCGAGGCTTTGCTGTGGTAGCTGACGAAGTACGTACATTAGCAAGTCGTACAGGTAAAAGTACCGACGAAATTCAAGCCATGATCAGTAAACTACAAACCGGTGCACAAGCTGCTGTTGATGCTGTATCAGCAAGCCAACAGTTATCAACCGAAACAGTTTCACAGGCAGGTGAAGCAAATAGTTCGCTGAGTGAGATTGAGCGACTTGTCACTATTATCAAAGATATGAACAGCCAAATCGCCCGCGCTACCGAGCAACAAACTAGCGCCGCAGATGAGGTTAATTTACGGATTAATGAGCTTTCGCAATCAACTGAGCAATCACTGTCGAATACCGAAGGACTTTCGAACGCCAGTGAAAACTTAAAACAAAGCTCGCAAGCGTTAAGTGATGTCGTTAACCGCTTCAAGCTCGACTAACACCACAAAAAAGCCCCGCACTGCTGTGCGGGGCTTTTCAAACTTAAAACTTATAACTTTAGCTTATAAACAATAACGAGCGAATAAGCTGCTTACTGTTGCTGCGGTAGGCTTACCATGTTGCCAATCACCACCTTCTACACCGCTACCTGCGATATCCATATGAACATACGGTAATGGCTTTTCAGATTCAGTGCCATGCTTATCTAAGCCACCAACAATCGCTAAGAATGCCATTGGGAACTGGTGACCACGTGCAGTTACAGCTGATGGTGCATTGTTGCTTGAAAGTACGTCATCTGCCAGTGTACGTGGTTTTACGAAATCGTAATCTTCACGGCGGCTACGAGATACTTCTGCGCCATCTGCCCATAAATCACCTAAATCAGCAATTTGGCGTGAAACATTCGCTGCACGAGCTGGACCATTTTCAACATACGCACTGTAAGGACCCATCGCACGTGCTGCGTGGCCTGTTAGCGTAGCAACAGTGAATAGCTCTGGGTTCACTTCGTTTAAAGCGCGATCTTTCATTTCACTTAGTAAGTCACCCATTGCTAAACGACCTTCAGCATCGGTGTTACCGATACGAACACGTACACCTTCACGGCAAGTGATGATTTCATCAGGAACAAAACAATCAGAACCAATTGAGTTACGAACCACGGCTAAATAGGCAATTACTTTTACGCCTTTTGGTGCAAAGTCAGCCACTGATTTCATAAAGCCAGCAACCGAAGCCGCACCGCCTTTATCGCGGCTCATGCCTGCCATAAAGCCACCCACTTTAAGGTCTGCACCACCGGTATCGTAAACTAAACCTTTACCAACAAACATTAAGGTACGCTCAACGTCGCCTTCAGGCACGTATTCTAGTTTTACAACACGTGGGTGATGACGTTCAACAGCGTAAGATGCGCGCGCTACAGTGCTCATCATTGGGTAATCTTTATCGATAGTGTTGATATCTGAAATCACTTCAACAGATACCTTGCTACCCGCAAATAACTCAACGCAGTAATCAGCAAAACGTGGTGGTGCCATACGCTCAGGTTCTGTACCACATAAATCACGTGCAGCGTATTGACCCGCAGCAATAGCATTAAGCGCTTTGCTCATTGCCTCGTCTGCGCCAACTAGGCTAATTTGGCTAATTGGTTCAATCGCTTGACCATGGTACTCACGAGCCTCAAGTGGTTGCCAAAGTGCTTGGCAAGCACCTAAATAAGCCACTTCGAGGGCGTGCTTGTAACGGCTATCTTGATTTACATTAGCAAGTAAAATTGCAGGCTGAGTGCTACCCGATGCTTTCGCTTCTAGTACACCTTGCTTTGCCGCATCAAAGTAACGACGTACATCATCATAATCACGGTTCAGAGGGCCTGTAGGCGCCAAAATAACGCGTTTAGAGTCAATTACAAGTAATGTCACTTGTTTACCAATACGTGCGTCTACGGCTTGTTGAGCGCTAATAGCTTGGCTTAAGCTTGCGTCTGCTAAAGAAGAAAAATCATCACCGATAATAATCAATGCATCGTGATTTGCATCCGCTAATTGCGGGGCTGCAACTGCATGAGGGTATGCCATAAAAAAGGTCCTGCTGTTAGAAACATAGGACCTTATTATCATTGATTTAAAGCGCTATTGCCAGCCAAGTAAGATAGCTTACGATAAGGCTGGCAAGCTAAGTTTACTGCTCTGTAATGTCTGCTGAGTCTTTACGATGCTTAACAATCACAGACCAAGCTTCAAGCATAACCAGTACGCTCACCACCAGTACTAACAAATCAAGTGTCACCAGTAACCAGTTACCTTGTTGATAGTACTCGCCAAGTTTAATAACCCCAGCAAAGAACGCCATTATCAATACAAAACTCATTGGGATCAGTGTGTATTTTGCAGGACGATTCGCCTTAATTAGCATCACTGAAATAACCAACAAGGTTAAACTTGCAAGGATTTGGTTAGTCGAGCCGAATAACGGCCAAATGATCATACCGCCGCTACCATCAGCGCCACCAGCACCAAAAGCAAGCAGTAAACAGCAAAGTACAGCAACTAACGTCGCAACCACACCGTTTCGAATAATGCTGATATTATAAATATCGCCCCATTCTTGGATGATATAACGCTGCAGACGAACGCCAGAGTCCATCGTAGTCCCCGCAAACAGCACCACCATTACGGCAAGTAATGTTGAGGCGACTTCTTGCGAAATACCCCAGCCGTTTTCAATTAGATTAGCGCCACCATTAATAAAGGCACTCACACTACCGGCACCTAAGTGGCTGTAAATTTCATGCCATTCTTCTGGAGATACCGCAAGCGCAACACCACTTACTGCAACCAATGTAATAAGCGCAAGCATACCTTCGCCTACCGCACCTAAGTAACCAACAAAGCGACCATCGGTTTCTTTGTTAAGCTGCTTAGAACTGGTACCTGAAGACACAATACCGTGGAAACCCGATACCGCACCACAAGCTATAGTCACGAATAACAATGGAATAATACTTGGTGTATCTACCGCCGTTTGGGTATTAAACGCAGGCGCTGTGATATCTGGCATTGAAATAAATACCGCACCATAAAGTAGTACTAATCCCACTAATAACTGCATACCGTTGATGAAGTCACGTGGCTGTAACAGCATCCATACCGGCAATAATGAAGCAATGGCAGCATAAATAAATAAGATGATGATCCAGTTCGCATTCGCACTCAATCCGAACATTTCATCAGGTAATGCGATTGGCATGCTACTACCTAGGTAAATTGTGTAGTAAAGAATGGCAACACCAATTAAACACAGTGGAATTAACGACACTTTACGGCGTAACAATTGACCGATGACTAAAGCCACCACAATCGCTGACCAAGCAGGGAATACCGCGTTAGGTTGAGATACAAATGATTTAGCAATGACCACACCAAATACCGCATTCACCATCAGCAGTACTAAGAACACCACAATCATAAATAACGCACGGGTGCGTTTACCAATTACGCTTTCAGATAAAGCGCCCATTGATTTGCCTTTGTTACGCGCACTGGCCCATAGAGCCCCCATGTCGTGAACACCAGCAAAAAAGATAGTACCAAATACCACCCAAAGTACCGCAGGCACCCAGCCCCAATAAACGGCAATGGCAGGGCCAACAATTGGCGCGGCACCTGCAACAGAAGTGAAATGGTGACCCCATAACACAACTTTGTTAGTTGGCACATAATCCACACCATCCTCAAGTTCATGAGCAGGTGTGACAAAATTATCATCCATTTTAAATATTTTTTCGGCGATGAATTTCGAATAAAAGAACCATCCGAACAACATACCGACTATTCCGAGCAGCACGATTACGACCGATTGCATAGTCATCTCTCTTATTAAGTTATAATGTTGTCTAAGGTGTTGAACTAGGCAGGCCTAGCACCCCAACTAGACACTAACAAACTTTCAAGCACCAAGGTGTTAACCTTTAGTCTAATATACTCAGCTGAAAATGCTCGTGAGCCTGACTCTTTATTCCGACACCTATCCCTAGCAGGCGTACTGGCTGGTTGTTACCTCGCTCATAGGCTTTGCTCATTAACTCAGCAAAAATGCGTTCGTCTAATTGATGGTGGCTTTGATCGGCACTGGTCACAACAAAATTGGCAAACTTGACCTTCACCGATAATTTATTGATGCGGTTGTTTAATTGTTGTCTATCAAGACGACGAGTTAATTCATCCATCAAGCGGGGTAACTGGCTTAAACACTCGTCTAAATTATTTTTGTTGTATTCATAGGTGTGCTCAACACTGAGCGACTTTCGCACTCGCTCTGTTGACACTTTGCCAACGTATTCGCCTGCACACTTTTGATATAAAGACACGCCAAAATTACCAATGTGCTGCTGCATCCAATTAACCCCTTTCGCACGCACATCAGCCCCCGTGTAAAGCCCTTTAAGTTGCAGCTTTTCTAATGTCACCTTGCCTACGCCAGGAATTTTGCCAAGCGGTAAACTCGCCAAAAAGTCATCAACTTGATCGGGCAATACCACAAACTGACCATTAGGCTTATTTTCATCGCTGGCTATTTTGGCAATAAACTTAATTGGCGCAACGCCCGCTGAGGCTGTTAGTCCGGTGGTGTCATAGATTTCTTGGCGGATTTGCTCTGCCATCAGAGTTGCACTGCCTTTGCATGCGGTACTGTCGGTTACATCAAGGTAGGCTTCATCTAACGATAACGGCTCAATAAGGTCAGTGTACTTTGCAAAAATGGCGCGAATTTGCGTGGAGATTTCTTTGTAAACCTGCATGCGTCCGGGCACGATAACCAGATCGGGGCACAGTTGTTTGGCGTGATAGTTCGACATCGCCGAGCGCACACCATATTTACGGGCAATATAATTAGCTGTTGATAGCACCCCGCGACGACTATTACCACCTATAGCCAGTGGCACATTGGCAAGCGCGGGGTTATCACGCATCTCAACGGCTGCATAAAAGCAGTCCATATCGATGTGAATGAATTTTTTCATCAGGAATACAACAACTGTTTATATATACAGTTATTATATTTAAACTTCCTGAGAGTGCAAGCTAAGAGGTTTGGCTTGTTTGTTGGTTTGGTTTTTTGCGACTGATAAGCCGTGCGCCAAATAACCAAAACGCGGCTTCGAATAACAAGCCCACGACAATTAAAGCGATAAATCCTGACATTGTGCCCATGCTATAACAGAGCAAAGCTAGAGCGAGTAAGATGAAAAGTGCAATCCACTTTATCACCCTCAAGGTTAGTTGCTGCATAATTAAGGTCCTTTAATGTGTGTTCATTTTGCTCACACTTTACGTAAGCGTGAACTTATAAATCTAGCACAATCTACTGAGTTTTCTAATTTCCTTGAGCTAAAAGCAGCATATTGCTAACCTAAGTTTTCTCACAATCAACGAAGATTTACTATGCAATCGTTTATAGAACAACACCCTATCAGAACAAAAATTAATGTTGCATGGGGTGAAATGGATGCCCTGCAGCACGTCAATAATGTGGTGTATTTTCGCTACTTTGAAACAGCCCGTATCGATTTTTTTACTCAACTAGGTTTTCTTAAAGATTTACAAGTAACAGGTGTGGGTCCGGTGATCAGCGAAAACAATGCTCGCTATAAACGCCCGGTGACATTTCCTGATACGGTGCATGTTGGTGTAAAGATTAGTGACATTGAACACGATCGTTTTATGATGCATTACACTGTATTTAGTGAAAGCCAAGACGCAGTAACAACCATTGGCTCATCACAAGTGGTTATGTTTAATTTTAAAACGGGTAAAAAAGCGCAGTTAAATGATGAGTTATTAACTGCACTTAAAGCCCATTCTAGCGATTAACAAGGATCTATTATGCTTTATAGCCCACTTGGTCGAAGTGGTATTGATGTATCTCGTGTTTGCTTAGGTAGCATGACATGGGGTATGCAAAACAACCAAGCCGATGCCGATGAACAAATCGCCTATGCATTAGATAAAGGCGTTAACTTTATTGATACTGCCGAAATGTATGCCGTACCACCTTCTCCAGACACCTACGGTAAGACAGAAGAGATCATCGGTAATTGGTTAGCGCGTAATAAAGACAAACGCGATGATCTTGTCATTGCCACTAAAATTGCGGGTAACGGCTTACCTTGGGTACGCGATGCAGGCGATATTACTCGCCAAGCAGTGGTTGAAGCCGTTGATGCATCTCTTAAACGCTTGCAAACTGAGGTTATCGATTTATACCAATTACATTGGCCTAACCGTACATCACCGCACTTTGGTAAACAGTGGCCAGGTAAAGTGTGCTTCTCAGAGGCTGACACTGATCAAAATATCGCGGGTATGTTAGATATTCTTGAAGGGCTGAATGACTGTATCAAGGCTGGTAAAATTAAGCACTGTGGTTTATCAGACGATACACCTTGGGGCATCAGCCAGTACTTACGCTTAAGTGAGCAGCATAACCTTCCGCGCATGGTATCGATTCAAAACGAATTTAGTTTATTGCACGCCAAAGATTGGCCGTATTTGATTGAACAATGTATTCATGAAGATATTGCTTACCTACCTTGGTCACCCCTAGGTGGCGGCATGCTAAGTGGTAAGTACTTAAATGGTGCTCGCCCTGAAGGTAGTCGTTGGACGCTAGTGCAACGTAATGGCCTATTTAGAGACACAGCACAATCACGCGCTGCGATTGCTGAATATGTTGAAATTGCTAACGCCTTTAATTTAACACCTTCACAACTTGCATTGGCTTGGTGTGATCAAGTGGATGGCGTAAGCTCAACGATTATAGGTGCAACATCAATGGCGCAGTTAAAAGAAAATATCGATGCTTTCTCGGTGCAATTAAGCGATGAAGCTAACGATAAAATCGCTGACGTATTTACCCGCTATCCTATGCCTTTCTAGGTAATATTCGAAAATATGAGTGAGTCTACCCTCTGTAGGCTCACTAGCACTAATTTATCATTTTTCTGTTTCACCTACAGGTTTATCCATACTTTAGTGTATAGTTACTCATAGCATTTAACTTTGTAGGGTGTTAATGAGTAGAGTCGTAAAACAAGTATTATGCGTGGTTGCAGGGTCGTTGTTTGCCACCATTACTCATGCCTCTGAGCAGCTCTCAATTACTTGGCTTGAAAATGATGGTAAGCCCTTCTTTATCGAGAAAAGTAACGCTTATCCCCATGGTGGGCTATGCAATGAAATTACCGATATGTTGATTGAAGCCTTACCCAACATTAACCACAACAAAGTGATGTTGCCGCAAAAACGTGGCAGTAAATATCTCGATGACGGACAAATGGCGTGCTATGCCTGCATGATCCATCGTGATAAAAAAACCAACCGCGCTACTTACTCAATCCCAACCACAGTGTACCCACCCTTTAGCGTATTAAGTACCGAAGAGAAAGCACTGAAAATTAAGCAAAAACACGGTAACCCAGTATCACTTATCTCTTTGCTCACTGATGCCAATTTTATTTATGGTCAAAATGATGCGCGTAAATTTGGCAATAAGCTTGATGCTATAGCGAAAAATACCAAGCTTTACGAAAGTGCAGCATTAAGTGGTAACGGCAGTAGTCCAAATTTTGCTTTGCTCTCGCAGTTAGAGCATGGCTACATTGATTACACCATTGATTACCCCTACGTTGCTGATTATTACAATCAACAAAACCAACAGAATATTCAAAAGCTCACCATTGTTAATCCGGCTCAGAATGTGGTATTTGGCGCCATTGGTTGCTCAACGAACGCGCCTAATAACTATGCCGAAAAAGTGCTTGCAGAAATTAATGAGGCGCTGAAGAACAAAGTACTGCCAAGTGAGAGATACCAGCAAAGCCAACGAACTTGGCTCGAACAAAGCTTTCCTGAGTTTTCAACTTATTACCAGCGCTACATTTTAGAGCCGCTTAAAGAGCCTGCCACTGATGAGATAGCAACGCCTGTTGATCATCCATAAGGGTTACAACAAAGCTTGAATTAGCGACAACCTTCCCTACCCCTTCAGGCGTGCCAGTCATAATGATATCGCCATCTTCTAGGTCCATAAATTCACTGATTTCAGCTAAGATTTGCTCAGCGTTATGCAGCATTAACTTTGTATCGCCGAATTGGGTCTCTTTACCATCAATCTTCAGACTAAATTGATAATGGTAACTGTCATTCACCGTGACAAATTCAGTAAAAAGTGCAGAACCATTAAATGCTTTTGCTCGCTCCCAAGGCAGGCCTTTTTCTTTAAGCGTGCTTTGTAGGCCTCGCTTGGTTAAATCAAGCCCTAGCCCAACCGCAGACAGTTGTTTGTTTTTAACTAAATAGCAGAGCTCAGTTTCGAAGTGGAGTGCCTCACCTAAGTGCTCACTTTTAAGAGACTCTGTGATTGCGCTATTTGGTTTTGCAAACAGCACCATATTTGTTGGTGTTTCATTGTTAAGCTCTGCAATATGCGCAGCATAATTACGACCAACGCAAATGATTTTGCTTGGGGTAAACAGACCTTCATTCCATTTCACTGATTGCACAAAAACACCTCTTGTTTTAACAAATGTAAAAGACTCTAATTTTCTAATTTTAGCTGAAAGGTGTTGCCTTTGTACCTAAAAAACAGAAACTTTTTGATAAAATATTTCCCATAATAACATAAACATAGATATTACCTCTAATCTTAAACCGTTATTTGTGTTGACGATTGTTTTACTTTCTAATAACTTAATGTAAGCGGTTACATTTATAAAATCGGGTTCGGCGATTTTTTTTGAAAGAAAATGTAAGCGCTTACAAAAATAGACAACAACATAAAATAAAACCAAATCTGGAGATTTGCATGAACCACACACTTTTCAAGAAAAAGCAGCTTGCTATTAGCCTGTCTATGGCAATGGGTCTAAGCGCGCTAGTTCCTCACTCAGCTGTCGCCGAAGAACAGCCCGACAAAGCAAGTGATATTGAAGTAATACAAGTATCAGGTATTCGCGGAAGCCTAGTAAAATCAATGGATATCAAACGTCAATCTGCAGGTGTTGTTGATGCAATTACCTCTGAAGACATTGGTAAATTCCCTGATACCAACCTAGCAGAATCTTTACAACGTATTACCGGTGTGTCTATTGACCGTAGTAATGGTGAAGGTAGCAAAATTACGGTTCGTGGTTTTGGTCCTGAATTTAACTTAGTAACCCTTAACAATCGTCAAATGCCAACAACTGGCGGTCGTTCATTTGATTTTGGCGACATCGCAACAGAAAGTGTAAGCGGTGTTGAAGTATATAAAACAGCGCGTTCTGATATCCCTAGCGGGGGTATTGGTGCAACAGTTAATATCACCACAGCTAAACCTCTTTCTAACCCTGGTTTACACGCTTCGATTGGTGCAAAAGCAGTTCACGACACATCAAACGAAACAGGTGATGATGTAACACCTGAGCTATCAGGTATCTACAGCAACACATTCAACGATGACAAATTCGGTATTTTAATTTCAGGCTCAGTTCAAGAGCGTGACAACCGCGAACAATCAATGGCGGTTGATAACTGGATCCCAAATGTTGATATTTCATCGTCTCCTGATTTAGCACTGACAGATAACAACCAACGCGCTGATGGCGCAACCTGGTACCCGCAAAATGCTGGTTATGCGTTTTCAGACAATTCACGTAAACGTACCAATGGTCAACTTGTGCTGCAATACGCACCGAATGACCGCATTACTGCAACCGTTGATTACACTTACTCAAAACTTGAGTTTGAAAAAGATGGCCGTAGCTTTGGTGTGTGGTTCAACAATGGTGGTAATGTTAGCGCAGCAACGATTAATGAAAACGGTACTTACACGCAAGTAACTGAAATTGGTGGTGACTACTCAACAAACTTAAACCGCGGTGCAACAACTAACGAAAATAAATCACTTGGTTTAAACATTGATTGGCAAGTAACAGACAATTTAAACATCGAGTTTGATGCGCACAACTCATCGGCTGAAAGTGCCGGTGTGGGTATCGGCCATGATGCGTTTATGATTATTGGTAACACGTCATGTTCATGGTGTGAAAACCCAACAGTGAATATCGACGAAAAAATGGCTGACTTCAGCAAAGGCGAAATTCCGCTTATCGATATGACATTAACCAATGGCCAAGCAGAAATTTTACCGAGCGACATGGGGACCCTTTTCGCCGGTGTAAACAAAGACACTAACACCAACGACCTTGACCAATACCAGTTAAAAGGTACGTGGTATAACGAAAACAGCGGTGCCCTATCGAGCATTAACTTTGGTGTATCACACACAAAAATTGATTTCCGTACGACTACAGCCTACTCAGGTCAGCTTGCTGCTGGTTGGTGGTTAATGTCAGCTGATTGGTACGATGACAGCATGTTCACTCGTGTAGACAGCTCAGGTTTACTTGATGGCTTCTCTGGTGGTGGTAGCGATAAGCTATTAAATTACTACTACGATGCTGATTTCGATGACATTGTCGCGATTGCCGAAAGCATTGACTGTGATCACCCTGATGGCGGCGTTGGCGCATGTAGCTGGCCTGCTGATGTAAACGGCATGGTACAAGCGGGTCCAATCGATGACGATCATCGTGTAAGCGAAGAAACAACTGCGGTATACGCACAAGCTAACTTCGAAACAGAATTTAACGGTATGCCAGTGAACATCACTGCGGGTTTACGTTACGAATCAACAGATGTTACAGCAAACAGCTTAGAGCGCCCTGCTGTTGCAATGGAGTGGGTTAACGGTAACGAATGGTCTTACATTTACGCTGATGAACGTTCATTCTCAAACGGTGAAGGTAGCAGCAAAGAGTTTTTACCTAGCATCGATATGAACATCGAAGTAGTTGAAGACGTTATTGCACGCTTCTCTTACAGCCGTAGCCTTGCTCGTCCTCCTGTTGGCGCGCTTCGCTCAACAACGTCATTCTTAGGTAACCCGAAAGTGGGTCAACGTAAAGTGGCTGTGGGTAACCCGAACTTAAAACCTTACACTTCAGATAATATCGATCTATCACTTGAATACTACTACGGTGAAGGCAGCTATGTGTCTGCGGGTTACTATCGTAAGCAAGTTGATAACTTCCTTGTAAATATCACAACCGAAGAAACGATTGATGGTATTACAGACCCATTCATTGGTGATCGTGCAGAGCAAGCGCGTGAAGATTTAGCAGCAGCAGGTGAGCAACCATCTGACCAAGCAATCCACGATAAGATCAACGAAAACCAAGGCACTGAAGAAGGCACGCCTATCGTTGGTAACGATACAGATCCACTGGCAAGCTTCTTCGTATCGCGTGATAACAACGTTGAAACAGCAAACCTATGGGGCTGGGAACTAGCAGCGCAGCATATGTTTGGTGATTCTGGCTTTGGTATTGCCGCTAACGCGACTTTCGTATTTGGTGATGTTGAAGCAGACCGAGATGCTATTGGCTATCAATTTGCCCTACCGGGTTTAAGTGATTCAGCTAACTTCTCTGCGATTTATGATTTAAACGGTTTATCTGCTCGTATTTCTTATAACTGGCGTGATGAGTTCTTAACAGGCTTTGACCAACATGCTTCACCAATCTTTACTGAGTCTTATGGCCAGTGGGATATTAACGTGAACTATTCAGTTAGCGAGAACCTAACGGTGTTTGTTGAAGGTCTAAACCTGACAGATGAAACGCAACGTACTTACGTTCGTTACTCTGAGCAGCTGTTACGTGCAAACCAATATGGTGCGCGCTACAACATCGGCTTCCGCTACTCGTTCTAGCATTTTGTTGTCAAAAAAGCCGCTCAACAGCGGCTTTTTTTTTCGTATTTATGCTAGTTTGTCTACATAGCATTTGAGATGGCCTTAAACATGCAACAGAATGAAGTAAAAAAAGTCGTCATTTTAGGTGGTGGTTCTGCAGGTTGGTTGTCTGCGGGTTTAATTGCTGCCCAGCCCCATTTAACTCACAACGCACAGATCACCCTGATTGAGTCGCCCGATATTGCCACCATTGGTGTTGGTGAAGGCACTTGGCCAACCATGCGACAAACCTTAAAAACCATCGGCATTAGCGAAAGTGAATTTATTCAACGTTGTGATGCGTCTTTTAAACAAGGTTCACGCTTTGATGGCTGGTGTGACGATGAAGGCGACGCACATTATTACCACCCGTTCAGCTTACCGGTGGCGTATCAGCAATTAAATATTGCACCTTACTGGTTTGCCAACAAAGATGCTGTGAGTTTCAGCCACGCGGTGGCAAGCCAAACCTACTTATGCGATCACCATAAAGCACCGAAAAACCACTTGCATAGCGCCTATCAAGGTGAAGCAAACTATGGCTATCATTTAGATGCCGGTAAGTTTGCCATGCTGCTACAACAGCACTGCACGACCAATCTAAACGTTGAGCATATCGTCAGTCATGTTGAATGTATCAATAGTGATGAAGATGGCTATATTAGTTCATTGCAAACCCGCGATCATGGCACTATTGCGGGTGATTTATTTATTGATTGCTCTGGCACCCACGCAAAGCTGTTACATCAACATTACGGTATAGAGCTAATTGAGCAACACGATGTGTTATTTAACGATCGAGCCGTTGCCGTACAGGTGCCCTATTTAAACCCGCAGCAAGAGATCCTTTCTTATACCAAAGCCACTGCGCAAGATGCCGGTTGGATTTGGGATATCGGCTTACAAAGCCGCCGTGGTCTAGGTATAGTGTACTCAAGTCGTTTTGCCAGTAGCGAAGATGCGAAACAGGCGCTTAGCCAGTACATTGCAAAAACCCAGCCCGGCACCGCGCAAAATGAACTGACATTTCGTGAAATCAGTTTTACGCCCGGCTATAGACGCCGTTTTTGGTATAAAAACTGTTTAGCTATTGGTATGTCTGCAGGCTTTATTGAACCACTTGAAGCCTCAGCGTTAGTCATGGTGGAGCTTGGCCTGAATAACTTACTTGCTAATTTCCCAACACATCGTGCTGCAATGCCGACACTGGCAAAGCGGTTTGATGAGCAGTGCCATTATCGCTGGCAACGTATCATTGAATTTTTAAAGCTGCATTATGTGTTGTCAAAGCGCACTAGCCCCTATTGGCAAGCCCATAAAGAGGCAAACTCAATCCCTCTGCAACTTCAAGAAAACTTAGCACTTTGGCAATATCAAAGTCCGTGGTTAAACGACTTTGACCGCGCTCAAGAGGTCTTCTCTGCAGCCAGTTACCAGTATGTACTTTATGGAATGAAGCAATTGCCACAATTTCCTGTACTTGCAATGCCAACGGCTATTATTGAGCATTTTAGTGCTAACCAAAAACAAGCCAAACGCGGATTACAACAACTACCCACTAACCGCGAGCTGTTAAATCATATTCAGCAATTTGGTATACAACCTATTTAATCTCAGTATTAGGAGGCCCAATGGCCAATCATGTCTTACTTGATAACATCAGCCATAAAGACCTAAAAGTGATCACCACACGCGGTGCTAACTGGGGCGACAATATTAGCTGCGCTACCGTATTTCCAAGTGAGTTTGCTAAAGTTCAAGCAAATCAACCTATCGTATTTCGTAAGCACCCGCAAACAGGTCAATTCGAAGCCCTCGCTTTATTTGGTTTCGAAAATGGCGAAAACTTGCTGCTAAACGAGCAAGGCGAATTGCAACTGAGTTACTTACCGCTAAGTATGCAGCGCCAGCCATTTTTAATTGGTCAACAAACCCAGTATAACAATGGTATTCCTGAGCAATCTCTGGTGGTACATATTGATTTAGACAGCCCACGCATAAGCACACATGATGGCGAAGCCATTTTCCTTGAACATGGTGGAAATAGCGAATACTTAAATCATATTGCTCAAGTACTTAACGCGTTACATCAAGAACACCAAACAATTAATCAGTTTTTTGAGCGTTTGCTTAGTGTTAATTTACTCGAAGCTTTCAGTATTGAATATGCAGATAAAAATGGCGAAAAAGTCACAGTGAGCGGCTTTTATACTATTAACCAACAGATACTCAATGGCTTAACCGCTGAACAGCTTAAGCAGTTACAACAGCAAGGTGACCTACAGGCTATTTATATGGTGCTGGCATCAATGGAGCACATTCCTCATTTGCTTAATAGAAAATGGGCTCAGCAGTAATGTTTGCGGCTGCGCCAATAAAAGAATGCCAGGCTTCAAGCATTGCTGATCTAAAAACGTTTTTAGCTGAGCTAACTGAGCCACTGGTCATCAGAGATCTCTGCGCTAATTGGCCCCAAGTCATTGCCGCTAAACAAGGTTCTAAAAACGCCTTAGACTATCTTTTAGGGCTTGCTAATACCGCCCCAGTACGCAGTTTTAGCAGCCAAGCAATTCATCAGGGGCGCTATTTTTATAACGCTGATTTCTCGGGGCTTAATTTTTCACAGCACGCCGATAACCTACTTTCTGTGCTGCAAAAATTAGCACTAACACTCACACAAACCGGCAGTGATTCACTGTATATGGGCTCTACTGCTGTGGAGTATTGCGCTCCGGGCTTTAGTGTTGAAAACCCATTAACAGTGACCGATTATAACTGCTTAACCAGCCTCTGGGTGGGAAATCATAGCCAGATTGCGGCTCACTATGACAACGCCGATAACCTAGCTTGTGTTGCTGCGGGTGAGCGTACGTTTACACTATTGCCAACTGATCAGGTCAATAACCTTTACGTTGGTCCACTCGAATTTACACCCGCTGGGCAAGCGATTAGCTTGGTTGATTTTGATAACCCTGATTTCAGCCGCTTTCCACGCTTTAAAGAGGCTATAGCAAAGACGCAATCGGCAACTCTTGGCCCTGGCGATGCTATTTATATTCCAGCGCTTTGGTGGCATCAGGTTAGCGCAACCAGTCCGTTTAATGTGTTGGTGAACTATTGGTGGCGACAAGCCCCAGAGTATTTAGCAAACCCATTTGATGCCATGCTGCACAGTATGCTGGCAATTAAAGACTTGCCAAACGAGCATAAACAGAAATGGCAGCAACTATTTAATCATTATGTGTTTGCTGATGATGTGGATTTAGCAAGCCACGTTGCTGAGCCTGCGCAAGGGATATTAGCGGATATCGACGAACTAACAGCCAGAAGAATAAGACAGCTATTACAACAAAAGCTCAACCGATAGAATGAACCAAAAGCCAGCGGATGCAACGAGTTCGGCGAAGCATCTGCAGGCTCTTGGTTCATAATTCACTTATAGCAATCCGCTTAATTAAGTACTATTGCGGATTGGTCTTACCCTTTATTTGTACTGCTGATGGCTGCTTTGTTGCACAGCCGATACCTGTTTCACTATTTTTACTACATTGAAAAACACGTACATAATCCACCAGCATTTGCTTAGGATAACCGGCAAAATCAACGCCTTTATCATTCACATTTGCTGGCCAGTTTCCGCCTACTGCAAAGTTAAGCAGTAAATGAAAACGCTGATCAAACGGAGCAAAGCCGGTATTTTCTATAAACGAGCCGTCTTGTTGTTGTGATGTTGAATACCACTGGTCGTGGCGAAATGTCGCATAGTGAACATCATCAACATACCAACGAATTTCATCTTGCTGCCATTCAAGGGCATACACATGAAAGTTATCAGCCGGGTTATTAGCTTCGCTGAAACGGTACGGCGAACCGCTGTAAACATTTTTGGGTGCAGGACCACCGTAATGCAAGGTGCCGTGTACGCGCGTTTCAAGGCTGCCAGCTGGCGCTGTTTTGTCATCAGTGAGAGTCTTTAAATTAACTGCTTCCATGATGTCTATTTCGCCTGATGATGCCCAGCGACCATAACGCCAATCAGTCGGTAACATCCAAATTGCTGGCCACGCGCCTTGCCCTGCTGGCAATTTAGCGCGAATTTCAAACCGGCCGTATCGCCAATCAGCTAAGTTTTTAGTGCGTAAACGAGCAGAAGTGAACGGCTGAGTCGCTTGTTTTTCTCGCTCAGCATCGCTACTCACTTCATCGCTATTATGCAATGGCCCAGTGTATTGCTCTTGGCGAGCAACAATATGCAATAGGCCATCTTTAACAAAACTGTTTTCGCTACGCGCGGTATAACATTGCAGCTCATCATTACCGCCACCTCGACAATTTACTTCGTGTTGCCACTTAGTTAGGTCGAGATCATTTTGCGAAAATTCGTCTTGCCAAACTAACTGCCAGCCTTCTCCTAGGCTGGCTTTGACAGGCGCTGGGGTTTGCTGACAGGCACTAAGCGCACCTGTTAGCAAAATAACAGCATACGATTTTACTGACATGAGACTGTTGCGTCCTCGGTGTGCGCGCTCGTTACTGATAGTTTAGCAATTGATACTTGCCATGCACCTTCAGTGGCTAATTGCCAAGGCGAGAATACTTGCCCAAGCTGCACACCTTGCTCTGCAAAGCAGCTCAAATCTACGGTTAGCGTTTGCCAATCATTTGCTGCTTTAACCTGTTTGCTAATATCAAATTGGCCATCACAGTTTTCACCACATTGCATACCCAGCATTAGCGGCGCATCAGCAGCTTGATCTACCTTAATTTGCATTTGCAGTTGACCCGCTTTTTCAACGTATGAACGTAAATCCGATGGGAACGCCGCCATTAAACGAACCGCAGCCGCTTCTTTACCATTAAAGCTGATTGCGCGCGCATCTTCTTGTACGTCTTTATCAAAGGTTTTTACGCTAACAGCGTTAAGTGCTGCACGGCTACTGGTCATGGCTTGTAGCTCAGAACCACTTTGTAGTTGCAGTGACCACGGTGCTTTTACGGCACGTTCAAATAATACTAAGTCTTCTAATTTAGCCGCGACTTGTGATTTTTCGCTAAGATTATCCGCCAAGGTGTTTTTATCTTGGTAAGTTAAACCAAAGCCATAAGGCAATAATGGCGCGTAATCTTTATCACCACGGTTTTGGTTACCTACCGGGTTATTTGGCCATGAGAACGATAACTTACCTTTAAAGTCATGATTGATAGAGCCATCTTGCTTTTTAAAGATGACATCGCTGATTGCATCACCTTCACTGCCTGGTAACCAAGTTGCGACAAACGCATCACTGGCATTCAGCTCTGCATTCACCCACATTGGGCGACCACTAATAAATAGCGACACCACAGGAATGCCGGCATCTTTTAGCTTTTTAAGTAGGGCTAAATCAGTTTTATTACCGCGTTGGTATTCAAGGTTATCTAAATCACCATTACCTTCTGCATATGGTTGCTCACCGAACACCACAATCGCGACATCTGGCTTAGATTCAAATTCGCCATTCACATTGTATTGAACCTGACCACCTGCTTGCTCAACTGTATTTTTGATGCCATCAAAAATTGAAGAACCACCCGGGAAGTCGCTATTCTCGTTACCTGTACCCTGCCAAGTGATTGTCCAACCACCTGACTGCATACCGATGTTATCAGCGCCTTGACCGGCAACTAATACATTTGCATTTGCTGATAGCGGTAACAACTGTTGTTTGTTTTTAAGTAGTACCAGTGATTCACGGACTGCTTGTTTTGCAACTGCGCGATGTTCTGCACTACCAATGATCTCTGTTTTACCAGAAAGCGGACGCTTAGCAGGGCTTGGCTTATCAAACAAACCTGCGCGCATTTTTACACGTAAGATACGCGTTACTGCATCATCGATGCGGCTTTGTGCAATTTCGCCACTTTTAACTTGCTTAATAAGGTTTTCGTAAAGTGGTTTCCATGCATCTGTCGGTACCATGTACACATCAAGACCGGCATTTGCTGCTTGCGCACAGTTGCCATTAGTACAACCCGGAATTTGACCGTGGCCGTTCCAGTCACCAACAACAAAACCATCAAAGCCCATTTTGCCTTTAAGTACATCGGTAAGTAGGTATTTGCTGCCGTGAATTTTTTCACCGTTCCAGCTGTTGAATGACGCCATTACGGTCTGAGCACCCGCACCTAACCCACCAACATAACCTTGCGCATGAATATCAAATAATTCTTGCTCAGATGCCGTGTTATTACCTTGGTCATCACCGCCTTCAGTACCGCCATCACCTAAAAAGTGTTTAACCGTACTTATCACGCGCTTATCAGATAAAAAGTCTTCATCAACCGCACCTTGCAACCCTTTAACAATGGCTGCCGAGTATGCTTTCACAATTTCAGGGTCTTCAGAATAGCCTTCATAAGTACGACCCCAACGGTCGTCACGAACAACTGCGACTGTTGGTGCGAACACCCAGTCGATGCCGGTTACCATCACTTCTTGCGCGGTAGCAGCTGCAATTTTTTCGATTAACTCTGGGTTGTTTGTTGCACCTAAACCAATGTTATGTGGAAATAATGTCGCACCAATCACATTATTGTGACCATGCACGGCATCAGTACCCCACATTGTCGGAATTGAGCTGCCATCAAGCGAGTCATCAATTGAGGCTTGATACATTTTCTCAGCAAGCTCAATCCAATCTGCGGCACTGGCATGTTTATCATTATTTGGGAATGCACCACCACCATTGAGGTAAGAACCAAAGCCGTATTTACGCATATCTTCAACGGTAATATCGCGAATTTCTGGCTGGATCATTTGCGCAATCTTTTGCTCAAGGGTCATATTTGCCAGCATGTTTGCAATTTTTGCTTCCATTTCTGGATTTGCAGCAATACCCGTTTCAATGTTTGGCCAAATTTCTTGCTCAGCGTTCACGTTGGTCACCTTATCTTGCCCAGTACAACCTAGCATGCTGACGCTTGCCATCATTAACGAACAGAGAGTGAATGTTTTTTTCAATTTCATTTTTGCACCTATGAAGTCTGAGTCGATACTTTTGAGCCAACCAGCGCAAAGTAAGTAATATATAAATAACAGGCGATAGGTAAGAATAACGCCATTTGTACGCCAACAGAATCGGCTAACACACCTTGTAGTAATGGGATAATTGCCCCACCTACAATCGCTAAACATAAAATGCCAGAGCCTTTTGAGGTGTATTTACCAAGGCCGTGTAAAGCAAGGCTGAAAATGGTTGGGAACATAATCGAGTTACATAAACCCACAAGTAAAATTGCCCACATAGCGAGGCTACCCTCACCTGTCATTGCAATCACAACCAGCAGTACTGCCAATAAGGCATGGCACGCCAGTACCTTACCTGCATTAAATTTTTGCATTACAGCAGCACCAATAAAGCGGCCAACCATAGCACCTGCAAAGTAGTAACTAATGTAATGAGCGGCTTCTTTTTCGGCGAGACCCGCAATGTTATCTAGGGTCAAAAAGCCGACTAAAAAGCTACCTATTGCCACTTCTGCACCCACATACACAAAAATACCAACAGCACCTAAAATAAGGTGGCGATAGCGCCAAACACTGCCTAAATCAACAAAGTCTTCTAAATCTTGATGTGCCGCTTCGCTGTCACTTTCTTTACCTAGTTTTGGCAGTTTTAAAAACGCAAAGATAACCGCAAGTACCAACAAGCTTAACGACAACATTAAATAAGGCAGTTTCACTTGTTCTGCAGTAGCTTGGCTAATTTCAGATAGAATTAACCAGCCACCAAAAATTGGCGCAACTGTTGTTCCTAAAGAATTAAAAGCTTGCGTCATAGTCAAACGCGAAGACGCTGTTTTTTGTGGACCAAGCACACTTACATAAGGGTTAGCAGATACTTGTAAAATAGTGATACCCGAAGCAAGTACAAACAAAGCCAATAAAAATAACTCATACACATGGGCAACTGCAGCGGGGTAAAACAGCGCACAACCAATGGCTGCAACTACTAAGCCGACAACAATACCAAATTGGTAGCCAATACGACTGACCAACTTACCTGCGGGAATCGACATCACAAAATACGCACCAAAGAAGCAAAATTGAATGAGCATAGCCTGCGTATAGTTAAGTGAAAACATACCTTTTAAATAAGGGATTAAAATGTCATTCAGACAGGTGATGAATCCCCACATAAAAAATAATGTGGTCAATGATGCCAGCGCAAAGTGCTGCTTAGGCATATCTGCTTGGCTTGCAGCAGCCGACACAGGGGTTGAAACATGAGCCATAATTTTTCTTCTCTAGTTAATTATATTTATCAGTTTGTTACAGCAACGTTTGGTACTTAATCACTAACAACAAATAGCGAAATATGTTGCAACATTAAATGTAAGCGCTTACATTTATAACATATAAATCATATTTAGCAATTTATTTGCAGAAAAATTGTAAGCGCTTACAGTCGAGTCTAAGCTCTAATTAGCCAAGCCTTACACTTAACCCGAAGGACGAGTATCAACTGTGTATAAATCAATTTCACTGTTACCAGATTCATCTTTACTCAAGCCCGAGTTCACGTTCGGTGTGGCAACAGCCTCATTCCAGATTGAAGGGGCACGCGATAAGCGCCTCGATTGTATCTGGGATACATTTTGCGAAAAGCCTGGCGCTATTGCAGACCAAAGCCATGGCGATGTAGCTTGTGACCATGTTGCACGTTGGCAGCAAGATGTCGAGATGATTGCAGATTTGGCTGTCGATGCTTACCGCTTATCAATTTCGTGGCCGAGGGTCATGTTGCAAGATGGCTCGGTTAACGAGCAAGGTATGGCGTTTTATGCCCAGCTATTATCGGCGTTAAAAGCACGTAACATTAAGACCTATGTCACCTTATATCACTGGGATTTACCTCAATACCTTGAAGATAATGGCGGTTGGTTAAACCGCGATACGGCCTATAAATTCAAAGAATATACCGAACTTGTTACTCAACATTTAGGCCATTTGGTTGATTCATTCGCCACCTTGAACGAACCATTTTGTAGTGCTTACTTAGGTTATGAAGTGGGTGTACATGCACCTGGCATAAAATCACAACAAGCTGGCCGACAAGCAGCGCACCACTTACTACTCGCCCACGGCCTTGCTATGCAAGTATTACGTAAAAACTGCCCAGACACAGAAGCGGGTATCGTATTAAACTTCAGCCCAACGTATCCTTTAACAGCCGATGATAAAAAAGCCGCAGAACTTGCCGATCAATATCATAATCAATGGTATATCAAAGCGGTTTTAGAGGGGGCTTACCCTTCTTTACTGGATGATTTAGCAGATGAAGTTAAACCAACTATTATTGCTGGCGATATGACGATTATTAGTCAAGCCGTCGACTTTATTGGCGTTAACTATTATACCCGCATACACTACAAAAATACTGCTGATGGCTGGTTTGAAGAAGCAAGCCTTACGGATGTTCGTGTTACCGATATGGGCTGGGAAGTTTACCCACAAGGTTTAACAGAGCTTTTAGTATCACTTCATCAGCAATATGATTTACCAAAAATGTATATTACTGAAAATGGCGCAGCCATGGCCGACACGCTAGAAAATGGTGAAGTGAACGACATAGAACGCGTAGATTATTATCACACTCACCTAAATGCAGTATGTGATGCAATTCGTCAAGGTGTTGATATTCAAGGCTACTTTGCGTGGAGCTTAATGGACAACTTTGAATGGGCGTATGGCTACGAAAAGCGCTTTGGGTTAGTTTATATTGATTATCAAAGCCAACAACGCATTTTAAAAGAAAGCGCAAAACAATATCGCGCGCTGCTCAAACAGCGATAAAAATAACAACAATCGAGAACACACATGCTGACAAAAAGAGAAAAAATAGCCTACGGATTAGGCGACACAGCAAGTAATATCATCTTTCAAACGGTGATGTTATTTTTAACTTTTTTCTATACTGATATCTTTGGTATTTCACCCGCGATTGTTGGCACCTTGTTTTTGGTGGTGAGAGTCGTTGATGCAATTACCGACCCATTAATGGGAGCCTTAACCGATTCAACCCGCACTAAGTGGGGAAGCTATCGTCCCTACTTACTCTGGCTTGCTTTACCATTTGGGGTGATCAGCATGATCACCTTCACCACGCCAGACCTACCTGAATCAGGCAAAGTCATTTACGCGTTTGTCACTTACACTTTGCTAATGCTGGTTTACACCGCGATCAATATTCCTTACTCAGCCTTAGGTGGGGTATTAAGTGGCGACCCGAAAGAGCGAGTATCCATTCAATCTTATCGCTTTGTGTTTGGTATGCTGGGCGGCTTAATTGTCAGTGCCTGTACTTTGCCTTTGGTAAACTGGCTTGGCAAAGGTGATAACGCTACGGGCTACCAACTCACTATGGCCCTGATGAGCGGCTTAGGTGTGATCTTATTTCTAATTTGTTTTCGCTTTACCAAAGAGCGCGTAGCTGCTCATAACAGCTCATCGTTGAGCTGGAAAACCCGCATGAATACGCTATGGCAAAATGGCCCATTTAAAGTATTGTGCTTTGCCGCATTTATGCTGTTAACCAGTATGGTACTACGCACCACACTTGCCATTTACTATGTAAAATATGTGCTTGGTGAAGCTGAGCTGGTCACCTACTTTGTTACCATCGGCATGATAGGTAATATTTTGGGCTGCGCCTGTGCAAACCCACTCAGCAAACGTGTTGATAAGAAAACCGCCTATATTCGTTTGCAATATATTTCTGCGGCAATTAGTTGCGTGGCATTTTGGTTGCCGGGCGAACAGCTGATACTTGCCTTTGCGGTGTACTTTTTATGGTGTTTCTTCACGCAAATGGCAACCCCGTTACTGTGGGCAAAAATGGCCGACACCATAGATTACGGGCAGTGGAAAACCGGTGAAAGGCTAACAGGCCTAGTCTACGCAAGCGTGGTCTTTTTCATTAAGCTTGGTCTTGCCCTTGGCGGTGCCATTGCAGGTTGGTTACTGGCATTTTATGGCTATGAAGCCAATACCGAACTCAGTGAACACACGCTTTCGGGTATCTTAATTTCATTTACCCTTTATCCAGCAATAGGTAGTATGCTTGTCGCATTTATCATGAAAAGGTATATTCTTGATAATCAAACGGTTGAGCAGATCAGTGCCAATTTATCGTTAAAGCAGCATCCATAACTTTGTTTAAAAAGGAATAACATGGCCACCATTTACGAGGTGTCGAAACTTGCAGGTGTTTCTCTTGCAACCGTTTCACGAGTAATGAACAACAATGCAAATGTCAGTGATGCAACGCGTAAAAAAGTCACTGCCGCAATGGATGAGCTTGGCTATCGACCTAACTCTATTGCCCAGTCATTGGCATCAAATTGCTCGAACAGTGTTGGCCTACTGGTCTCTGAATTACAAGGTCCGTTTTACGGGCCTATGATGAGTGGCATTGAAAATACCTTTCGTAACCAAGGCAAACATCTGATTATTGCTGCAGGTCACAGTGATGAAGAACGCGAAAAACAAGGGATTGAATTTTTAATTAGCCGTAACTGCGATGGCCTTATTTTGCATGTTGAAGCAGTCAGCGACGACTACCTTATTAAGCTCAGTAAAGGTCGCACGCCGTTTGTTTTGATCAACCGCTATATCAGCGAACTCAGTGACCGCTGTATTTTGCTTAACAACATCAACGGTGGCTATTTAGCGGCGAAACATGTGTTAGAGCAAGGTCATAAAAATATTGCCTACATCAGCGGTCCACTATGGAAACAAGATGCCAAAGACCGCCTAGAAGGTCATAAGCAAGCACTGGCTGAGTTTAATCTTGAGTTTGATGAAAACCTCTTATTCCAAGGTGATTTCATGGAAGCGAGCGGTTATGAAGGGTTAAAGGCGCTGCATCAACAAACGCATCCATTCACGGCGCTTATCTGTGCCAATGATGAAATGGCAGTGGGTGCCATGGCAAGCGCGCGTGATTTAGGGCTAACTTTACCTAAGCAATTGTCGATTATGGGTTACGATAACGTGTTTTTCACCCGTCACGTTTACCCACAATTGAGCACTGTTAATTATCCAATAAATGAAATGGGCCGCATGGCAGCAGATTGGGTGTTAAGCCATGTTTATCAAAAACAAACACCACCGCTACAAACGCTATTTGAACCTGAACTTGTTATTAGGCATTCAATTAGCCGCCAATAAGCTCAGATAACAAACCAAGATTAATCGGCTTTAACAGCACTTGCTCAATCTCAAGTTGCTTGATTTTTTCTGGTTCTGGCTCGGCGCCACTAACAATGACTAACTTTAAGTCGGGGTGGCGCTGTTTTATCTGCTGGGCTAAATCAAGCCCTCCACCATCAGGCAAATGCATATCCAGTAATACTTTAGCAAAATTTTGATCGTCACTCAGCGTCGCAAGACATGCAGCACAACTTGGCGCTATAACAGTTTCAACACCTAAGCTTTCAAGCAATAACTGAGTGATTTGCGCCGCATCACTGTCGTCTTCGACCAGTAAATAACGTGTACTTTGTAATGTCATTTCAGGGCTGTCGTCTTGCTCAACCACAGGTGCAGTATTGCCTTCGCAAATATAATGATTGAGCACTTGGTAAAGCAGCCCAGAATCAACCGGCTTGGCAATCATATCGTTAAAGCCAAGCGCGCTTAACTCAGTTTTCACCCCTTTCATGGTGGCAGCTGTAAGCGCGATGATTGGTCCTTGATAACCCATTTTACGAAGCTCAATAGTGGCTTCTTTGCCGCCCATAACCGGCATATGCAAATCAATAAATACAATATCAAAAGGCTTACCCGCTTGCTCTGCATTAGCTACTTTTTCAATTGCTTGTTTACCGTGCTCGGCATAATCCACTTCTGCGCCAGTGCTGGTGATCATATGGCCAACGAGATTACGTAAATCTTTTAGGTCGTCGACCACCAACACTCGCCCAGTGGTTTTTAACGTTGCTAGTTTTTGCTGGCAATCGGGGTTTGAATCAAAGCGCAGCACTTGGCGTTCAATATCTCGAATATTGCCAGGGTAAATCGAAAGGGTAAATTCAGAGCCCACGCCTTGCGTTGATTCAAGTTCAATAGAACCTTGCATACGACTAAGTAACTCTGAACAAATAGCAAGCCCCAACCCTGCTCCACCGACATCTCGTGATTCTACATCAGCAATTTGTTCAAATGGTTTAAAGATCAGTGCTTGTTTTTCAGCTGGAATACCAAGGCCTGTGTCTTTAATACTAAAAAACAGCATTTCTCGTTCATTAACCCAAGCAGTCCAAGCACGCACGGTGATCTCGCCTTGGTTGGTAAACTTAATTGCATTATTAATAATGTTAATGAGGATTTGGCGTAGCCGTGTAGCGTCTGTGTTTATAACTAAAGGCAAGGCTTGCTGTGACTCAAATTTAAGTGTTAAGCCTTTATCAAGCGCAGAAACGCGCATTAAGGTATAAACGTCAGCCATTAGGCTATCTAAGTTAACATCACTGCAATTGAGCTCCAGTTTATCGGCAGCAATCTTTGATAGGTCGAGCACATCATTAAGCAAACTCAGTAAATGTTTACCATTTCGGTAAATCACACCCAACTCATTTTGAGCATGCTGATTTTTATCACTTTGCATGAGTAACTCTGTGTAACCCAAGATAGAAGACAGAGGTGTGCGTAACTCATGACTCAAATGGGCCAAAAAGCGGTCTTTAGAGCGGTTTTCAGCTTCTGCTTTTAAACGCTCAACACGCTCATCTTCAACATCTCGGCGAGCTAAAGCGTAGCGTATAGCACGGGCAAAGCGGCTAGAGTTCATCTCGCTTTTAACCAGATAATCAACCGCACCGGCATCGAGCGCTGCAGAATCGAGAGCTTCATCTGATTGCCCGGTTAGCATGATAATCGGGCCGCGAAAGCCATTTGCCACAGCCCGTTTTAATACTTCGAGGCCATCTGATGCGCCTAAGCGATAATCTAACAAACAAATATCATGTTTGTTTTCGCTAAGCTCACTAATGGCCTCTTCAGGGCAACTTAACCACTCAACATCGAATGTATGGGAACCTAATTGGTCTAGGTAGTCGCAAGTAAGAATATAATCGTCTTCGTCGTCTTCTACTAAGAGTAATCGGGTTACCTTGTCTAACATTCTTATTCCTTATTCCAATTTGCTTAATTAAGTATTTATGCGAATTGGACTTAATCGTTCTGTGATGTTGGCAGCTCTACAAACTCTACCCAGTATTTCCCTAGTGTTTGCATTAACTCAACTAAACCTTCAAAAGTAACCGGTTTAGTGATGTATGATGCAGCGCCCAAGTCGTAGCCTTTAACCATATCTTCTTCTTGTTTTGATGTGGTTAAAATCACAACCGGTATGCCCTTCAAGTTAGGGTTGGCTTTGATGGCTTGTAAAGCTTCTCGACCATCCATACGCGGCATATTTAAATCGAGTAAAATCAAGCCCGGACGAGGCGAGTTTTCTTTTTCACTAAATTTGCCTTTACGCTCAAGGTATTCAAGCAGTTCTACACCGTCTTCAACAAAAAACAGCTCGTTCAATACACGGCTTTCGGCCAATGCGTCTTGGGTTAATAAACGATCATCTTCGTCGTCATCAGCCATTAAAATGGTAATTGGTTTAACTTTATTAAGTGGCATTACGCCTCTCCTTGTAATGTGAAAAGCGATGCTTCCACGGGTAATTTAATAGTGAAACTTGCACCCTCACCAACGCGACTGCTTGCGGTTATTTCTCCGCCGTGACGCTCAACAATACGGCGACAAACCGATAAACCTATGCCTGTGCCTTTATATTGAGAACGACCATGCAATCGCTGAAACGGAACAAATATTTTTTCGAGATACTCTTCAGAAAAGCCGATGCCGTTATCTGAAATTGTAATAACTTCCCACTCCACATCGCTATTGTGAGTTTCGCTAAATTCTGACGTTCGTTGGTATGCAATATCAATCACAGGCGCAACATTCTCACGTCTAAACTTCACCGCATTAGAAAGAATATTTAAGAACAATTGCAGCATTTGGCTTGGATCGGCTTGAATGTGCGGTAAAGTATCAAGGTTAACTGTGGTTTCAGATTCTTTTATCGCAATTTCAAGATCATCAAGAACTTCTGCAACAACTTCATTTAAATCAGTATCAGTAAAATCTTTACCCCGGGTGGTTACGCGAGAGAACTCAAGCAGGTCATTGATTAAATTAGACATACGCTGCGCCGCATTTTTCATCCGGCTAATATAGTCGATACCTTTTTCACCGAGTTCATCTTTAAACATCTTTTCAAGGCGGTCACTGAAAGCTTGGATCTTACGCAGTGGCTCTTGTAAATCATGACTTGCAACAAAAGCAAAGTCTTCAAGCTCTCTGTTAGAGCGGCTTAGTTCGTCAGAATAGATGGTTAGCTCTTGCGTGCGCTCTGCGACTTTTGCCGCCAAGTTCTCGTTTTGTTGTTCAAGCTCTGCCCTGTACTTAGTTTGGTTGCGTAGGTTAATACGAGTTAACACAAACATACCAATAATCAATAAGGTACTGGTCACAGCGGTTATCAAAAATGTGAGCTTTGCTTCGTTTTTAATTTGCGACAGCTTCGCAAACTGCTCGATTTTAAAGTTAAGCTCACGCATTTGAATTTCATCAACCGCTACACGAATGTCTTTATATAATTCGCGGCCTTGGTCTGTTAGCAACAGTTGGCGTGCTTTAAGATCTTTATTTGCAAGGGCCAGATCGGTGGTTTTAGTCATCACCGCCACTTTGTCGTTTACTAGATAAATTAACCGCGCAATGCGGTCTGCCTGACCGGGTATTTCTGAATGCAAACTTTTCACAAGCATGATTTGCGCTTGCATCGACGCAATCGCATCATTGTAAGGGAGTAAATAGTCTTTACGATCGGTTAATAGATAACCACGCTGACCAGACTCAGCTTGCACCACAGATAAGTGCAAACGCTCAATCGCAGTGTTGAGTGAGTTGGTATTATCAAGGCTACTTTGTGTTTCAGTGAGTGAGCGAATGCTATTAAGTGCTAAAAATGCATTAGCCACCACAATACAAAGCACCACGGCAATAAAGCCAGCCCAACTGACTGCTATTTTTCCTTTTTGTTTTTGCATTTACTTCTCAATCTATGAGTGCTTAATCAGCTGCGTGAGCGTCGCTTATTTCCTGTAAGTGCTCACTACACTGCTGACAATTAGCAATAATTTTATTCAATGCCTCAAGTGCTTTTTGTTTTGGCATATCATTTTCTAATACGAGCTTAACTAACTCAGCATTCATCGAAATACGGTTTAGTGGCGCACGTGCATCATGCACCATTTTTCGTAAAGACTCGTTATTATTCATAGTTATCCTTTGTTATTTGTATTCGCCAATGCCTCCATAAGCATTTAAACGGTTATAAAGTGTTTTAGTACTGATCCCCAGCATTTGTGCTGCAATCGTCTTATTACCTTGTACTTTGTCTAAGGTCGCGTGGATCAATTCTTTTTCAACTTCTTCAATAGTTTGCCCAGCAACAACTTGGTTTGCTTGACTCTCTTTATTCACTTTAGAAAATGGCGACTCTAATGAATCAGGTAATGTAATAACGGAGCCTTTCGGGTCACTCATAATAAAAGCACGGTGAATAGCGTGACGAAGCTCACGTACGTTACCCGGCCAATCATGGGCCTCAAGCTCTTTGATTTGCGCCGCTTGCCATTTAAAGTCAGTGCCGTTTTCTTCATTAAGCTGCTCTAAAAAGGCATTGGCAAGCAGTGGAATATCTTCTTTGCGCTCACGAAGCGGTGGAATATCAATGGGGAATACCGCTAAACGAAAGTAAATGTCTTCACGTATAACATTGTTTTGCGCAAGGTCGGTCAAGGTGCGATTTGTTGCAGAAATAACACGGCAATTCACTGCTTGCTCTTTGGTGCCACCCACTCGAGTTACTTTTTTGCTTTCAAGCACACGCAGTAAATTTGGCTGCATATCAATTGGCATTTCGGTCACTTCATCTAAAAATAAAGTACCACCCGCAGCTTGCTCAAACACCCCCTCTTTACGAGCAATCGCGCCTGTAAATGCGCCCTTTTCATGGCCAAAAAGCTCGCTACCAATCAGCTCTTTTGAAAATGCACCACAGTTGGTTGCTACTAACGGACCATCACAGTCAGTCGCATTATGAATCGCCTGCGCCACCACTTCTTTACCTGCACCACTTTCACCCATCAACATCACATTAGCAGAAGTGGCAGCGACGCGTTCAATCATAGTGTAAAGCTTTTGCATCACTTCAGATTCACCTATTAGAGTGCCGAAGTGGCGCTTGATTGCTGGCGTTGCTTTTTTCTTAGGGGCTGCTTTTTTAGGGTTAAGTACACGCTCAATGTCTTCACGTTGCAGTGGCTTAACTAGATGGCCGACATTTGGCTCACACATTTCAGCCAGCTTACCTTTTACTGAAGGGTGACCTGAAATTAACGTAACACGAGGCGATTGACCGATTGCTTTTAAGTGCTCAAGTAAATGAAGGCCGCTGCCATCTGGCAACATAAAATCTAAAAAGACATGATCAAACGTATTGTTTTCAAACCATTGCTCCGCTTCAGCAAGGTTCGCTGCAGTATTTATATTGTGCCCGAGGAACTCAACAATGTGACAAACTACATCACTAAATTCACTGTCATCATCAACCAAAAGTACGTTTAACATATTCATTCCCTAAGCTTTTTTAATCATTTTACGCACAGTTATATTGAAATGAAAACTATATGCGCTAGATACCTAAATAGTTCTTAATTCCAGTTATATTACCTTATTAGTTTCAATTTGGGGTAAGCATAATGAATTAAATGCGAAAAAAAAGTTATTATGGCACGTTCAATATTAAGCTAAGCTGTACTTGCATTAATTTAAAGTTGTAATCCTATGAAGTTATTAAGAAAAGTAGTTCACCCAAGTTTAAGTAATGACTATGGCACGGTGTTTATTCGTAACACTGCCCGCGCCATTGTTTTAAAAGGTGAACAAATACTACTTTTATACACCGCCCGTTATGATGACTACAGCCTACCTGGTGGTGGCGTTGATGAAGGCGAAAGCATTGAGCAAGGGCTTCTACGAGAGTTACATGAAGAAACAGGCGCACAACAAATTCAAATAAAGCAGCCACTAGGATTATACGAAGAAGTTAGGCCTTGGTATAAAGACGACTTTGATTGTGTTCATATCAAATCCTATTGCTACTTCTGTGAAATTAGTGATGAATTTGCAGACCCAAAAATGGAGCACTACGAAGTGCAAAATGGTATGCACCCTAAGTGGGTGAATATTTTTGATGCCATTGCACATAACGAAACCACCATGGCAATGAGTGAGAAACAGGGCCTATCGATTCAGCGCGAAACCTTTTTATTAAAGCTGATTGCTGACACTCTTTAAGTTACTTTACATTACTTTACGCAACCCTCTGCCATTGTGGCAGTCTATACTTATAATTAAAGCCAATTATAAGAGTAAACCATGAGTAAAGTAGCTGCCCTTTCAAAACCAACCATCCTGTTACATTGGACCGTTGCCATATTGTTTATCGGCGTATTTGCGATGGGCATTTATGTTGCAGATTTTGCCGAGCCCCCCGCTAAATTTACCTATATGGGTTGGCATAAATCAATGGGCTTAGTGGTATTGGTTTTTGCCATTGCAAGACTCATTTGGCGTATTAAAGAAGGCGCATTACCTGCAACATCTGCAATGCCTAAATGGCAAACAGCAGTTGCTCACCTCACTCATGGCTTATTGTTACTTGCGACCCTAGCTATGCCGCTTTCTGGCTTTATCATGAGCTATGCGGGCGGTCGTGCAATTAGCTTCTTTGAGTTTGAGCTATTGAGCGCACCAGAGAAAACACCTTGGCTTGCTGATGCAGGCAGCTTTGTACACCACAGTTCAGTGCTTATTATCGTGGTGATTTTAGCCTTGCACATTGCCGCAGCACTTAAACACCAGTTTGTTGACAAAGATGGCATGCTGAGCCGCATTCTAGGTAAGTCTTAAATCAAATTTAAGCGGGCTTAGGGTGAGCATAAAAGCGCCATAAGCCCACTAAATTACTTATTAAAAAGACCGTCTCCATAAGCACTGCCAATGGTGAAAAAACCAAGATGTTATGGACTATCCAGCCAATCGTGCCAACAATCATCAGTATACGTAAGGTAAAGTCTTTGCCTTGGAATGAAGCGTAGGTTTGCAGTAATGTTGCCGACAGCGCGATAAAGCTCACCCAGCTTTGCCAAGTAAATAGTACTGCGCTAATACTCAAAAGCATAAAAGCTATCATCACCCAGCTTTTGCGGGCAAAAATACAATAGCCATAACGCAGTGCAGCAATCAGCATTAAGCTTGCTGCACTAAAGTTTTCGAGCAACATAAAGTGCACAGATGTCAGTAAAACCGAGCTAAACAAACAAGCTAAAATTGCCTGTCTTTGTTTAAATTGAAAAGAAGCCAAATCGAGTAATGTGGCAATGGCAACTAGGCTCTGAGATAAAATAAACATAACGACTCCTGAAAAATCAGTAGTGTAATGTTCACTATTTTGCTACGCCTTAACTTAAGTTAAGACGCCGTCTAATTCGCGATAAAGAAATCGCAGAAATCCCTAAATACATAGCAACCTCGTTTAAACTCAGTTGTTCAAGCCAATGCGGTTTTTGTTCCAGTAAATATTGATAACGCTGCTCAGGGGTATTGAGTAATAAAAACGCTTCTTTTGCTTCTTTAAACAATAATTGCTGACTAACTAACTGATGTTTAATTGCTTGCCAGTCAGCACTATCAAGTAAAACCAAAGGCACCTTAATAAGCTCAGCATCACGTATCACTTTGAGCTGGTAAAGCGCTGGGGTTTTGGTTAACCAGTTACCATATAGCAGTGCAAATTCATCTTGAAAGTAGAACTCTTTACACTTTTGCGCACCTTGCGATGATGCATGTAATGCCCCAAGCACCCCTGATATAATTAAGTAACCTGCATCTTGTTCGTCGCCTTGCTGCAATAAAACATCACCTTTAGCGTAACGCTTTATAGCGCATTGCCCAGCAAGCTTGTTACGAAATTCACAGGCTAGTTGATGGTAACTATCACCGAGCGGAAGTAACTGGGTATCTATCAAGATTGCCAACCTTGCATTAGTAATTCAGTCATTTGCTTGGCGTTTATACCTTCTCGAACCACAAAGCGCTCACCACACCAAAGCGGTGAAAAACCACTGTCACCTTTAGCCTCTGCTTTTGCACGTAATGCCGTCATCGCAATCGACGCATACGGAAAAGGCGGCGCTTGCTCTGGCATCGCGCCTAACTCTTGCATCACTCTGTTGCGTATTCCTCGTGCCGGGCGGCCAGAAAACAATGTCGTCAATTCGGTTGAGTTTGGTGCTGCTGTTTTTAATACTTCACGATGCAAAGCACTTGTTGTCGCTTCTTCACAAAGTAAGTAAGCGCTCCCTACCTGCACTGCTGCTACACCTAATGCTTGATAGTGTGCTACATCTTCTGCTGTACAAATTCCACCAGCTGCAATAACGGGAATATCAAGCTTTACACACTCTCGCACCAATTGCGCTGTGGTTGGTTGCAGCGATAAATCCATCGATAAAAAATGGCCGCGGTGGCCGCCTGCTTCAATCCCTTGTGCGATAACCGCATCGGCACCATTTGCTTGTAACCAACGCGCTTCATCTAACGTTGTGGCTGATGAAAGAACGACCCCGCCCCATGCTTTTATTTGAGAAACAATCTCTTTACTTGGCAGACCAAAGTGAAAGCTCACAACAGCAGGCTTATAAGGGGCGATAATATCGATCACTTGCTGATTAATTGGCTGGCGTGAGGCGTTACGGGTAAATTGTGAGACATCGACAGCAAACTCATCAAAATAAGGTGTAAGCACATTATGCCAAGCAGTTTGCTGAGCCAGTGAATAGTCAGGTGTTTGATGGCAAAAGAAATTAAGATTGAACGGCTTATCCGTCTGCTGACTAATGTAATCAAGCTCTGAGACAAGCTGCTCAGCCGAGAGCATAGCGCAAGGTAACGAGCCAAGCCCCCCAGCTTCACACACAGCCACTGTCAGCTTGGCATTTTGCACACCCGCCATCGGTGCTTGAATAATCGCAAGTTCGGTATTTAACACTGAGTTTGTCATTACGTATTCCTTGTAAGTTTTGCAGCCTGTTGCAGTTTTTACAGAAAAAAGAGTGCCTAGTTAAGATTAAATAAAAATAAAAGGCATTTAAATCATATAGATAAAATATCGAAAATTAGGTATTAGCCTTGCAAACCTTTTCCTACAATTTTGTAAGGAGATAATGATGACTGATACTGTAACTACAATCAATCCAGCCAATGAGCAAACCTTAAATACGTATAATTTATTGTCATTGCAACAAGCACAGAGTGAAGTTGACCAATGTCATCAAGCTTTTTTAAAGTGGCGCACCACATCCCATAAACAGCGCGCTAAATTACTCAATCAACTTGCACAAGTGATTGAGTCTAATCAACAAGAATTAGCCCAATTGATGACCGATGAAATGGGTAAGTTATATCAACAAGGCCTACAAGAAGTTGAGCTTTGCGCTGCAATTTGTCGCTATACCGCTGAGCAAGGGCCCAAAGTGCTTGCTGATGAAAGCCGTGATATGCAAGACGGGCACGCAATTATCAGCTATCAACCCATCGGTGTCGTTTTAGGTATCCAACCTTGGAACTTCCCGCTTTATCAAGTTATTCGCTATGCTTGCGCGAATATCATGGCGGGTAATACCACGGTGCTAAAACATGCAGGCAATGTATTTGGCATGGCCGAAAAAATTGAGCAGTTATTTACTCAAGCAGGTTTTGATGACTATTGCTTTAAAAACTTACTGATTGACGGCAAAACCGCAAGCAAGCTTATTGAGCACTCAGCTATTCGTGGCGTGACATTTACTGGTAGCGACGAAACAGGCAAAAAAGTGGCTGAGCTTGCGGGTAAACAGGTTAAGAAAACGGTACTCGAACTTGGCAGTAACGATGCCTATGTTGTACTCGATGATGCTGACTTAAATACGGCGATTACCGCATGTACGCAAGGGCGCTTGATCAATAACGGGCAAACCTGTGTTGCAGCAAAACGCTTTATTGTGGTTGATGCCTTATACGATGATTTTAAAGCCCTAATTAAAGAGCAATTTGAACAGGTTGTTCTTGGTGATCCGAATGATGAAAAAACCACACTCGGCCCAATGGCCCGTAAAGATCTACGCGATAAGCTTCATCAGCAAGTGACTGAATCAGTCAATGCAGGTGCGAGCATTATTACCGGCGGTAAAGTTGCCGAACACTCAGGCTTTTATTACACCCCGACTCTACTTGAAAATATAAAACCGGGCATGCCCGCCTATGATGATGAGTTATTTGGCCCTGTAGCATCGCTTATCAGGGCTAAAGATAACGCTGAAGCAATGCAAATTGCTAATGATTCACGCTATGGTCTTGGTGGCGGTATTTTCTCAAAAGATGAACAAGCAGCCATTGAACTTGCAAAACACCATTTTGATACCGGTATGGTGAATATCAATGGCTATGGCCTTGCGCAGCCGAACTTACCATTTGGTGGTGTAAAAGACAGTGGCTATGGCCGTGAACACGGCGGCTTTGGACTACGAGAATTTGTTAATATCAAAACTATTATGGTCAACGACTAACCACAAAAAGGGCTCATTAGAGCCCTTTTTAATACTAAAACGTATCACTTTTCATACCAATCCGCTTAATTAAGTAGTCTATTTTGAGGCAATAAAACCTCGTTGATAACAAGGCAAAAATTTCGTTATTTAGTTGTTCTAAATGAGAAATTTTTAACGCAGTTAGCGACAGGTTTTATCCCTCAAAATGATTAAGTATTATTGCGGGTTGGTATCAAACATTGGCACTTGCTGTTTAGAGGCTGATGGCATTTTTAACTCATCCACGGCTTTTTCTTTATCAATCTGCTCTTGTTGTTTTTGATTGTCAGAGTCGGGGTTATAAACAAGCTCAGTAAGCAGTGCAAAGTGATCAGAACCATACTTTGCCAAACGCTCAATACGCTTAACACTAAACTCATTACTATGAAAAAGGTGATCAAGCGGCCAGCGCATAAAGAAATAGCTGGCATGAAAGGTATTAAAAAAGCCGCGACCTTTACGTGGGTCTAACAAACCGCTAATACGCATAAACAAGCGGGTACTACGCGACCATGCAACATCATTTAGATCTCCTGCAACAATACAAGGTCGCTGTCTGTTTTTAAGTGCTTTCGCTAAAATTATCAGCTCAGTATCACGCGGTCGAGAGCTGTCTTCTTCTGTGGGGCTCGGAGGAGCAGGATGAATAAAGTGCCCTTGTACTTCTACGCCATCTGCATCTTCGAACAAAATATGGATTGAGGGGATATCGCTTTCTATAAGCTCACAAACTTGCTGTTGTTTAATTTTAAACTTGCTGTACAAGTGCATGCCATAACGATTATCTTTTGGGCAGTACACTCGATATGGGTACTCTTGTTCTAAACTGCTCAGTTTATTTTGCCAAGTTTGATCAGACTCTAACGTAATGAGTAAATCAGGTTGATGCGTGTTAACTAAACCAATGAGTTGGTCATATTCAGTGTTCGACATCAGTACATTTGCCGACATAATACGAATACTGTGCTTATCGGATTTATTGCTTGAGGCAACTTCTTTATTAGCGAGCCTTGTGTAAGGGTAAATCCAGCCGACTTGTAAAAGCAACACGACGATACTCGCCAGAGCACAACCAATATAAAGCGCGGAGCCCGTAGGACTGATTAAATAGCTTGCAGCAATTAAACTCGCACAAGCAAGGTAAACCACTTGCAAGCGTACAAAGTCACAACTGCGAATTAAATAATGTTGGGAATATGAAAATGGCAAGATTGAGACCACTAGCAGCATGGCCAATAGTGAACTCAATCCATAAGTCATGAACGATTCAAGCAAAACTAGCGGCTCAGAATAGAAATAATTTCTCGGGTATCTTCCACTACACGCACGACAGTATCGTCGACTTGAATTGAAATTAGACCATCTCTGTCTCGTGATTTAATCACTTTACCGCGGCGGTAAATATCACGGTCAAGAATATCGCCTTTACGTAATTTCTTTTGCCAACCAGGTGGTAAATCACCACCATTATCAAGTTTCTTTTCAAGGCCAGGTGGCAGACTTTTATTTTTGTCCTTATCCTTGTCTTTATCTTTTGCAAGTGCGCCAGCCGTCACTAGGCTTAAACCAATCACTGCAACTGTTAACAATGCTTTCATGCGAGTGCTCCTTTTATTAGTCCCAATTAAGCGTAGCAAGTTTTTCTGAACTGGGTATGAAACAAGCTAAAAAAAGCCGCTAAGCGGCTTTTGACAGGATTAACGATGGCGAGTAACGATTGATAAAATCTCTCGCGTATCGTGTACTAAATGAATAAGACGGTCATCGATTTCGATGGCAATAATGCCATTTCGGTCGCGACGTTTAATCACTCGACCATGGCGATATATATCTCGGTCAAGAATATCACCATGGTGATAACGCTTATACCAACCTGGTGGTAAGCCACCACCATGTCCTACTTTTTTGTATAAACCGGGTGGTAAATCACGGTAGCTGTAATAGTCATATCGGTCATGGCGATCATGTCTGTCATGATGGTGATGCTTGTGATGTTTTTTATGTTTATGCTTTTTGCGTTCGTGTTTTTGTTCGTATCTATCATGGTCACGATCATGTTTCGCGTTTGCTTCCATAGGTATCAAACTCAAACCTAAAACGGCAACTGAGATAGTAATTAATTTATTCATAATAGAGACCCTCAACGTTTGCTCTTGATAAAAAGCCTAACGTTTTAGCCTGAATCATAGATGAAGGGTTACAATTTAAAAACGCAACTGTTTACATATCAACACATTAGAAAGCCAATCTTTACATTTCTTTAAACATCTTTGGCACTATTTACGAAAAATCAAGTCTGAGTTACAGTTCCAGTTGCAGTGTTTGTCTTTATATTTGCAACATAAACAAACGCTTCTTCACTACATAATAAGGATAATTTATGAATGTACTAAAATGGTGTTTGATAATTAGTATTACTGCACTAACAGGTTGTAGTGCCATGATGAGCCAATATGGCAATCAAAAAACGCAATCAAGTTCATTGGTTGAGTACCTTTACCCAGACCAACAAGACAGAGCTGCACACCAAGCAACGATTCCAACCTTGAACTTACCTGCCACAGTAGGGATTGCCTTTATCCCTAACAAGTACAATGATGGCTTGCATCATGGGGATGAAGTCGCACTGCTTAATAAAGTTAAAAAGCAGTTTATGCAATATGACTACATAGACCGTATTGAAGTGATCCCAAGCACTTACTTAAAAGGTAGTGAAGGATTTACCGCATTAGAGCAAGTTTCTCGTTTATATGATGTGGATATTATGGCGCTTGTTTCGTACGACCAAGTGTCGCAAAGCTTAGAAAATAACGCTGCGTTTTTATATCTAACGATTGTTGGTTTATATGTGATTCCGGGCAATGAAAACTCAGTACAAACCTTTGTAGATACCGCCGTATTTGACGTAAAAAGCCGAAAAATGCTGTTTCGCGCGCCAGGTATTCATAAAGCAGAGCAACGCAGCACAGCGATTGGCATCGATGAAGTCGCTAAAGAGCAGTCACTAGCAAGCTTTAATGGTGCAGTTGATGACATGATCACGAATCTCGATGCTGAATTGGCGCAATTTAAAACCCGCGTAAAAGAAGAAAAAGTGGCTAATGTCACGCACAGAAATGGTACTGGCGGCAGTAGCTTATTCTGGTTAGTGGCAGTACTGGCAGGTTTTGCCGTACATCGCCGTAGTGCATAACAGACAAAGTTATTAATCGCGAAAGCTTTTACCCATCCTAAAAAGCAGATACCCTTTGGTTTTTGTTGTACCTAACCAAAGGGTTTTCATGAAGTTGTCGATACTCTCAGTGCTTGTGAGCACCTCATTATTTAACCATCAAGCTTTCGCTAATAATGAGCTAGAACATATTACAACGACCGCCTCGCGCAGCGAAGTGTTGGCAGATCCATTGCCTGTTGTCGTCAGCAGTATTTCACAAAAGCAACTGGCTCTTATCGCTCCAACTCATATTGAACAAGCCCTAAAGCAAGTGGCCGGTGCTAATCTTCAACATGGTAACGGACAAGAGTATTTACCCGCTTTACGTTCACCTGTACTTTCTGGCGCAGGTGCCTGTGGCGGCTTACTCACTGCCGAAGACGGTATTCCACTTCGCGCAGCCGGTTTTTGCAACATCAATGAATTATTCGAAGCCCACACTGAAATGGCTGAACGCATCGAAGTACTGAAAGGTCCGGGCTCTGCACTTTATGGTTCAAACGCTGTGCATGGTGTGATCAACGTAATCACCCCAGATACAACCTACGACTATAACCAACTTGGTTTTGATTACGGCTCGTTTGGCTACACCCGCTACAAACTAGGTACGGGGCGTGACTTTGGCCAGCAAGGTTTAGGCATTAATGCTACGATCACCCGAGATACGGGTTATCGTGATGATGAAAGTGTTGACCAAGAAAAACTTTCGCTACGTCACCGTTTTGATGGCAAAAAACTAAACGTAAGTACAGGCCTGACTTACACCCATTTAGATCAACAAACGGCTGGTTTTATTGAAGGCTTTGAAAGCTATAAAGATGAGCAAATAGCTCAGTCTAATTTTGCCCCAGATGCATTTCGTAAAGCCCGCTCTTTACGTGTTTGGTCGAAGCTAAATTGGACACAAGATGAGGCTAACAGCTTTACCATAACGCCTTATATCCGCGACCAAGACATGACCTTCTTTAAGCATTTTTTACCGGGTACTCCCCTTGAAGAAAATGCTCAGCAAGGTGTTGGTATACAATCAAGCTGGCAGCATAAGTTAACAGGTTCTAGCCTGTTAACTGTTGGCTTTGATGGTGAGCTTACGGATGCTGATTTTTTACAATATCAAGATAGCCCAACTGAAGGCTCAGCGTTTTTAGTCGCCACCGTGCCACTAGGTAAACATTATGACTATCAAGTAACTAGCACCCTATTAGCACCATTTGTTAACCTTGATTGGCAGCTTGATGAGTTACTCATCAGCCTGGGTGGCCGATACGAGCGTATGCGATATGACTACAACAACCATATGTTGGCTGGTCGTACAAAAGATGATGGCACAGAGTGCGCCATGGGCGGATGTCGCTATTCTCGACCAGAAAGCGGCGTAAATCGCTTTACTAACTTCTCGCCAAAGCTTGGTTTAAGCTATCAATATGCTGAAAACCAGTTTATCTATGCCAATGCATCAGAAGGTTATCGAGCACCGCAAGCGGCAGAGCTTTATCAGTTACAGCGCGAGCAAAATGTCGCAGATCTGAAATCTGAAACAGCTAAAAACCTAGAGCTTGGTTTAAAAGGTCAACAAGCACAGCTGCATTATGTAGTTAGCTTTTATGCAATGAATAAAAAGAACGTAATTTTCCGAGACAGTGATTTTTATTACGTCAATGATGGCCAAACCCAGCATCGTGGTATTGAGCTTGAACTAGCCTATGCCATAACGCCTAGCTTATCGATGCAGTTAGCCGCGAGCCACGCCAAGCATACATACAGTTATGACCAATTACTTAGCGGAGTTAATATCAATGGTAATCTCATTGATACTGCACCACGTAACATCGCTAACTTACAGCTACTATGGCAAGCAAACGACATAACGCGTGTTGGCCTTGAGTTACATACCACCAGCAGCTACTTTACTGATCCTGAAAACCAGCATAGTTACGAAGGCCATTCATTAGTAAATTTAAGAGCGGCGTGGCAGCTAACAGACAACCTAACGGTGACTGCGCGAATAAACAATTTAACCGACGAGCGTTATGCAGAGCGCGCTGACTACACTACATTTAGTGGCGACCGCTACTTTCCAGGTAGACCGCGCAATGCCATGTTATCAGCAAGTTATCAGTTTTAAATAACCGCATTTTTTGGTGAGCTATCTCATAGTTCACCCACGCTGTTTAGTGTTTTGGTATGATAAATGTACCTCTTGCTATTACTCCTAAACAGCGTGACATCTTCTCAAAATCTAATTCGTAACCTTCTTTTAGTGCTGGGCATTTTTCTTATTGCAGCCAGTTTACGTGCCCCTATCACTGGTATTGCACCGGTGCTTGAACAGATCATTGAACAATTTAAGTTAAATGCATCACAAGCTGGCATGTTGACGACATTACCTTTAATCGCGTTTGCTATTGCCTCGCCTATGGCAGCAAGCCTTGCTAAAAAGTGCGGCCTTGAAGTATCACTGTTCATTGCCCTGGTACTCATAGGCATAGGGGTTGTCTCTCGAGTTATTGATTCTGCCACCGTGCTATTTATTGGCACCGCTGTAATTGGTGTCGGTATCGCGATTGGTAATGTGCTATTACCTAGCTTGATAAAACGTGACTTTCCACACAAAGTAGCAGTAATGACGTCTAGTTATGTTTTGGCAATGGGTATATTTGGTGGCAGCTATTCAGCACTCATCATTCCGCTAGCTGAATACAAAGAACTTGGCTGGCAATTGGCGCTTGCCAGTTATGCCTTATTGGTTGTGCTGGCTATTGTGGTGTGGTTGCCACAACTTAAGCAACATACCATGCCAAAACAGGCATCCGTTTCAAACAGTACACAAAGCAAAATTTGGCACTCTACACTTGCTTGGCAAATCACCTTATTGCTCGGCTTTAACTCATTTTTCACTTATATCATGCTAGGTTGGCTACCCAGCATTTTAATAGAAGGCGGCCATAGTGCGCAGCATGCGGGTGCTTTGCAAGGCGCCTTTCAAGTTGCCTCTGCGCTGCCAGGAATTGTGCTTATTCCACTACTTGCCAAATTAAAAGATCAACGCATCTTAACCCTAAGCTTAGCGTTACTTGGCGCGCTTTGTTCTGTTGGATTATTAATTGCGCCTAGTTTTGCGATGCTTTGGTCAGTCACCTTAGGGTTTTGCTCAGGTGCCTGTTTTATCTTGGGCTTATCATTTGTAAGCCTGCGCACTCATGACTCAATGCAAGCTGCGGCGTTATCGGGTATGGCGCAATGTATCGGGTATTTATTGGCTGCAACAGGCCCTATTATTGCGGGCGCCTTACATAGTTATTTTAATAACTGGGCGGGAGCACTTTGGCTGTGTATTGCATCAAGCCTATTGTGTGCTTTATTTGGTTACTTAAGTGGCCGAAATATCACTATCGGCCAACAATAAATATGAAACCGCAGCTATTTAGGGGCGGTTTCAAAGGCGCTCATATTACTAAGGTTATCGAGCCAAGGTTTATGTGAGCGATACCAAATATGAGCTTTTGGAATAAGCTTATCAGCTTGCTCTATAGCGCCAATACGTAAGCCATAAATACGTTCACCTGCACCTACAGAAGTCGCGTATAAGGCTGTACCACAGTTACCACAAAACCCTTGCGCACGCTGATTACCACTCTCGGCAATTTTTATATATTCTTTTGGCTCAGCACCTGTAAAGGTAACCCCATCAGGCATAGACACCACAACCGTGCGAAATGGCGCACCCGAGATAATTTGACAGTCAGTACAGTGACAGTTAATCACTTTATTTTCATCCACTTCTGCGTGGTAAGTGACTTCACCACAATGGCAACGGCCGGTGACCTTCATATTAAATTCCTTGTTGAGATGATTGCCCTTTTACAGGGTAGTGATTGGCATGTTCTAAGCTTTGAAAATCATTAAAACGTACCCCATGCTGGGCCATAATAGGACGTATTTTTTTGCTGATCAATTGTCTAATATAAAAGGGCTGATTCGGCACAAAATGATGGATTGTGTGGGTGCGACCAAAATCAAAACAAAATAGCTGAAACGGTAAAAACCAACGGCTGGTGATCACATGCGTTTGCTCAAGTAAATTATTTACACCGCCATAATAATGCATTGAGGATGTCACTAAGTTAAGAGAACTCGAACGAATAATATTAGGCACAATAAGTATCACCATTAAAAACTCGGCTCCCGCCAGTAATTCAGCTCCCCACGGCGGCAATGTAAATGGCTGTACAAACTGCACTGCGTAATAAGCAATTACCCCATAAAGAATCGCAAAATACGCGGTTGCAATCGGAAAGCCTGCATTAAACACCCGTAAAAACTTAAAACCGCTAATTTCTTTACTAAATCGCTTGGTGTTAACTAGCAAACCTAGCAGACCATCAGTAATGACCAAGGCTCTTAAAAATGGCGATTTAATGCCATTGCCCACTAAACGCTCTTCTAAATCTTGTGAGGTGCCGGATACTTTATGGTGATGTAAATGAATCTTTCTGCGATACCAAGGATTAACTGTATTTGGCCGCATAAGCCACACTGTTAACATCATAAAGTTATGTATAAAAGGACGATTACTAAAATACTGCTTATGGATAAGGTCATGCTCAAGCTCATGCGATATCGAGGTAATAAAGGCAGCCAGAATAATACACAGCCACGAGGGAATAACCGCTAAATAATAAAGTGTTGCAACAGCGATTAGTGAACACAACGACGCCAGCAGAATAATCATCGCAATGGCGTTTTGCTGGTTAAGAATAGGGAAACGCGTTCTAAGCGATTGCTCTTCGGCTTTTATCGCTGTAACAATCGCCTTTATGTTTTGCTTTGCGGTTAATTCTGACATCACAAGGTTTGCTAACTGATTGATGTCAAAATCATACCGTAATTAACTACTGCTCTCGAGAGAATTGCGTTAAAAATGGCACTACATCATTTGCTGGCAACGGCTTAGAAAAGTAATAACCTTGGATATAATCACAACCGGCTTCAGTAAGCACAGCCAATTGCTCGCGCTCTTCAACTCCTTCTGCAACGACTTTAATACCCAGTACACGACTCATTTGAATAATCGATTTAACCAGCGCTTCGTCGCCTAAATCAACATGTACTTCATCAATAAATGACTTATCAAGTTTAAGTACATCAACCGGAAAACGACGCAAGTAGCTAAGAGACGAATAACCCGTACCAAAATCATCTAACGAAATTAAACACCCAGCTTGCTTCAACTGCTTTAACACATCGAGATGATTCGTATTTTCTGGCGCTAAAACACTCTCAGTTAATTCAAATGAAATTTGTGATGGTTTAACCCCTTGCCCTTTAATAATCTCAAGCCATGCATTACGTTCAGGGTTAAACTCAGTAAATTCAAATAAAGAACGATTCACATTAAAAACAAAGTTTTCATAACCTTGTGCTTCTAACGCCTTTATTTGCTGGCAGGTTTTAATCAATACAAGTTCACCGAGGGGAATAATTACCCGCGACTCTTCTGCTAACGGAATAAACTCAGCAGGTGATACCCATTGCCCTTGGTTATTCCAACGCACTAAACTTTCGAATTTAGCGACCGTGTTATTTTCAATATCAATAATAGGTTGAAAATACACTTCTATGTCGTTGTTCTTTACGGCTTGTGTAAGCTGCTCAACCAGTAAGTTGTGCTTTTTAACCTTGTTATCCATCTCTTTGCAGAAAAACAGATATTCATCGCCTGTCTGTTTTGCATTCAAGGTAGCAAGCTCAGCTTGGCGAACTAAACGACGAGCAATTTTTTCGATTTTTTCTTGTGAAGTCGCCGTTCCAGCTTGCTCAAATTGACTAATGCCCAGCGTAACTGAAACCTGCTGACTAATGCCGCCTATAGAAACAGGCTCAACAAGTAACGCGGTAATTTGTTTGCAAACATGCTCTAGTTCACTGACATGCTGATAAGTTTGTAAGATAGCAAAACTATCACCATCGATACGTGAAAAAGCCGATTCTTTAAAGCTACCGTCGAGGCGTTCTGCAAGCTCACACAAAACCTTATCACCAAAGGTTAAGCCATAAACGGTGTTGATATCTTGAAACTTATCAACATCAAAGTAGATCACGGCTAAGTTAGTATTCTCATCATCTTGATAAGACAAAGATGATAGCAACTGGCATAAGTACTCTTTGAAGTAAAAACGATTGGTCAAACCGGTGAGTTGATCGTGGTTTGCATGAAAATAAATTTTCTGCTCAGCTTCTTTTTTCTCGGTGATATCCAAAATAAACGCCACATAGCAATCTTCACCATTATTTTGCATTTTGGTTATCGATAAAAACTGCGTGTACAACTTACCTTGTTTGGTTTTATTAGTGATCTCACCAGACCACTTACCCTCAGTATTAATTTGGTGCCACATTGCTTTATAAAAATGCGGGTCATACTTGTTTGAGCTTAAAATTTTTGGATTTTGCCCTAAGACTTCATCCAATGAATAACCCGTCATTTTAGTAAATGCGGTATTCGCGTAGGTAATATGTACGTTGTGGTCGCAAATAAAAATCGCTTCGTGACTTTGCTCAATCAGTTGGTTTGAGAAATCTAATTTAGCTATAAAGCGATCTTTTTCGATTTCACGCTGGATAAGACCAGTAAATAACGAGAAAAAAGACTCAATTTGCATCGCATCATTTATTTCATGCTGAAATAGCGCGACAAGAATGGTATCGGTTTTACCCGATATACTTTGTAAAGGCACACCCACATAGGCTTCGATACCCATATCAACGAGCATCTGATCATCTGGGAATAACTGCTGAACACCCGAGCTGAAACTAGAGATACTGCCACAGCTGACATCGTTACAAGGCGTACAGCGGATATCGTAGCTGATGTTTTCAACAATTTCGTCATGCGCACACAAAGCTATAGTCGTTGCATACAAAGTTGACTCATCGACTTGAGCTAAAAAAACATGAGAAGCACCAAGCACTTCTGATAAAGACAGGCATATTGCATTATAAAAGTTCTCACTTTTAAGATTTGAAATACTTTCAACAATACGCTTTAAGTCGTATGTACCCACGCTATGCTACCCTACCGATATTGTGCACTAAGTGATTGACTTCACTTATAGTTCAGACCGCAAATTGTATTATAAGATGTATTCAAACACCATCGTACTCTAGTCTTAAATGATTAATTTTCAACCAAATAAGCACACATTTTTCGTGGTTATTTGTAGGCTAAGCATAGTTTGAACTTGACCGCTTATAAATAGAACAAAAGTTGCTTTAATAAAGGCTGAATTGGTACTTAGATTTGAGTTATAGGCTCTGGGTGCTAGGTGCTAGGTGCTAGGTGCTAGGTGCTAGGTGCTAGGTGCTAGGTGCTAGGCGCTAGGCGCTAGGCGCTAGGCGCTAGGCAAAATGTACCCGTAGGAATGGCTTTAGCCATGAATTATGTTTTTCAGCATTGCTGGTTTGGTGTTATTTGGGTAGGTTTTGCTAGTTCGGCACTAAAGTACCTCCTACAATACCTTTACGAATTGAATTGCTGAGGGTGGTTTCAAAAACCAATAACCGCACCGATCTGATCTGACTCCATAAAAGTAGACACCTTTTTGGAGCCAGTAACCATGAAAGTAAAACCATATCGCAAACATTCGCTCGAATTTAAAATAAAAGTCGTTCAAT
>NZ_PNCP01000049.1:0-66124 GCF_005886115.1 Pseudoalteromonas sp. S4492 | reverse complement strand
TGGAGGGGTTCCCGAGCGGCCAAAGGGATCAGACTGTAAATCTGACGGCTCAGCCTTCGCTGGTTCGAATCCAGCTCCCTCCACCACTCTTTACTCTTTCTACCTTTACTCTTTCTACCTTTGCTCTTTCTAACTTTACTCTCGCTAACTTAAGCTACCAACTCAAACTGCTTCCATTTGCTTTAAGCCATTGCTCTGCTTTTTTATAATTTGGATAAAACTGGCTCACACGTTGCCAAAACTTAGCGCTATGGTTCATATGCAAAAGATGCGCAAGTTCGTGTACAACCACATAATCAATCACCCAGGTTGGCGCACTTGCTAAATGTAGATTAAAAGTCAGCTCGCGGCGCTTATTACAACTGCCCCAACGACGTTTATAATGTTGAATTTTAAGCTTTGTAGGGAGTGCTTCAGACATCTGTAAACAATAATCATGAACACGCATTTCAATATAGCTCTCAAGCTTTTCATGTAAAAACTGCTCTAGCAAAGCTAGGTAGTTAGCTTCTTGATGTTTGACGCGCGATGAAATAGATAAGGTAAGCCTTGCGTGTGCATCTTGTTGCCACATGCTTTTAGTGCCTTTTGCAAATACTATCGGAACATCTTGCCCAAACAACTTAATTGTCGCGTTTGCAAGAGGAAGTTGACGGCGTTCAGCATGAATGGATTGTTTGGCAATTTGTTCAGCGACCCAATCTTGCTTGGTCTTAAGCCAGGCATCAATTTCAGTTTGTGGAACATAAAAAGGTGCATAAACAGTGAGTTTCTGCTGGGCAACTTTAATTGCCACTGTGGTTCTGCGTTTACTGCGCTTTAAGGTGTAATCCAACAAAGATAAGCCAATTCAATTAATAAATATGAGAGATTCCATTTTACCCTGTCAAATAGCTGCTAATCTATAAAGATGACTCACAAATAAGTTTTCATCCTTATGCCTGACAAACCATGTTGTAGTTATATTTCCCCAACAGGTAACAAGTGTCAAGAGACAGACATGGGTTCTGGTTTTTGCTTTTGGCATGATAGTAAATTTGATAAATCAGGACTAGATCTAACCCAAAAATTAGAGCGCTATGCAAAAAAAGGTGGCTTATTAGAAGGCCTGCAATTGCAAAGAGCGAACCTTTCAGGACTTAACTTAATAAAGCAGGATGACGAAGAAGGTTATGATCTCTCCTATTGTAATTTTTATCGTGCGAATTTAACGGGCGCTCACCTATTTAATAATAAAATCGCCAATGCTTCATTAATGAAAGCCAATTTACATAGTGCGAGTTTACATTACTGTGATTTAAAAAATACCAACTTATTGGGCATCAAACTCAACGACAGTCGAATTGATAATATCGAGCTGGGCGAGCAGTTATTACAAGAATCAGCCGCATTTAAAGCACGCAAAAATAAGCAGCATGCTGAAGCAAGAGACTTGTTTGAGCAATCCGAAGAAATATACCGCAATTTAAGAAAAGCCTCTGAACATCAAGGGCTTTTTGAACTCGCCGGTAACTTCACCTACAAAGAATTAAGAATGCGCCATGCGCAATACCGCAAAGGCTCAACTAAACAAATTACTTCTAGCTTTATTGATATGCTCTGTGGTTATGGCGAAAAGCCCGAAAACGTCATTCGCTTTAGTCTGTCACTCATTATTTGCTGTGCATTTTGTTATTTCTTATTTGGGGTAAGTTACCAAGATTCTGTCATGCAACTGAGTTTTGAAAACTCATTTCAAAGCAATTTATCGGCGTTACTAAATAGTTTTTACTTTAGCGTGGTCACTTTTACCACGCTTGGTTATGGGGATATTACGCCGATTGGCTTTTCCAGGTTAATCGCGGCAATTGAGGCATTTTGTGGTAGCTTCTCGCTCGCTTTATTCGTCGTTGTTTTTGTAAAGCTTATGACTCGCTAACGCATAATGTATGAACCCTTATGCTCTTTTGCCTGATACATTTTTTTGTCGGCTCGATTAATTAACTCTTCAGCATCTACCGTGCTATCAAGTGGCGCTGCAATAAGACCAAAACTTAGATGAAGCTCAGGGTATTGTTGTTCAAATGCGGCTATAAGTTTTTCACAAATAGTAAAGGCGCTATCTAACTCGCAATCAGGTAAAATGATACAAAACTCATCCCCTCCATAGCGGCACGGTATATCAATTTCGCGAATATTATCAAGTAAGTATTGGCCTATATATTTAAGGACTTCGTCGCCTTTTAAATGCCCTTGTGTATCATTAACAGACTTAAAGTCATCGAGATCAAAATAAACAACCGTTAATGGTGATTTATGACGTCTGGCTCTGGCAAGGTCGCGTTGTAATAGCTCTTGCATGACACGCCGATTGTAGAGGTTAGTAAGTGGGTCAAGCTTAGCGAGCTTCTCAAGTTCTTGAGTGCGCTGAGCTACTTTTTCTTCAAGGCCTTTCGCGTAGACTTCGGTGCGGCGCTTCGCATTTTCAATTTCGCCTACTAAGCTATCAATATAAGTATCAAAGACCAAAGTCGTATCAAAGTAAATCAATTTATCAATGATGTTAAGGGTATGATTTAACTCATCTTGATCGCTTATTGTGGTGCGAAGCACATTAAAAATGAGTTCTTTTAAAGTACACACCGCCGATAAGTAAAGCTTAGGTTCAACACCAATACGCTTATGCACCATACCAATCCGTAGACGGTTGTTAACATATTCATGCTCGTAACGACCACAAAATAAATCGATTATATACTGCCTTTGTGCATCTCTGAGCCGTGTTAAAGTATCCGCATCACCAATTAATAACGAAATTTCATCTACTTCGGTTTGCTTTTTATAAAACTCATTAACCACATTTTCAATGGCTGATTCTATAATGGGCTTGTAGTTTAATAATGATGAGAGACTGTTTGAAGTCAGCCCTAATAAACTCATTCTGTGTTGGATTTCTACATCATTAATTTGCATTTGTTCAACTAAAGTTTGCTCGGTTCTTCTCATCTACCCACCTCGAACTACTCCTTTTTAATTAAATATAGCCAAGGTTTTGAATCCTACGTACTTAAGTGATAGGTTTTTCTCTAAATTCAGAACAATTTGTATTAGACTGCTATTACAAGCCGTTTCAAAAAAATATTATGCTCGCGAAATTTTTTATAACCGATCAAGATCCCAGCTTCATAGTAAGTGGTGTCTATGATTCAAGCTTAGTTGCTCTTTCTATTGCTACGGCTATTTTTGCTGCTTATTTTTCACTCCATATCATTGATTTAGCAAATAGAACTCAATTTGATTCGTACCGTAAATTAGGCAGTGCAACAGGTGCCTTGGTGATGTCAGGTGGGATTTGGAGTATGCACTTTATCGGCATGCTGGCTTTTTCATTGTGCACCACCGTGGAGTACGACCCTACACTGACATTTTTTTCATTTATTCCTGCATTTTTAGCCTGCTATACCGCATTTTCATTTTTGAAACGCAAAGATTTAAAGCAAATACCAACAACAATAAAGCTACTCATTGGCTCTGTATTACTTGGCTCTGGCATTGGTGCGATGCACTACTCGGGCATGGCCGCCATGCAAATGAGTCCGCTGCTTCGCTACGACCCGGCTTGGTTTGCAGCATCAATTGTGGTGGCAGTTGCATTATCTTTTGTCGGCTTATATGCGCGATTTCACTTAGGCGAGCACTTTAAAAAACTCACTGTGTTACAAACCCGAATCATTTGCGCCATTATATTTGGCTTTGCTGTAGCGGGTATGCACTATATGGGAATGGCCGCCACCCGCTTTGTTGCAACCTCACCTTTGTTATCTGAAAACGTTCAAACGTCGCAACTTACTTTTATCGCCATTAGCGTTTCATTTGCTACCGTATTATTGACTGCTCTGGTTGGGATTATTAACGGCATGGTGCGTTTTCGCTTATTACTTGCTGAAAAATCGGCAGAAGAGTCGCGCTTAGATGCCATTTTAGGCACCGCAATAGATGGTATCGTAACAATTAATATTCATGGCATTATTTTAAGCTTTAATAAATCAGCAGAAACTATTTTTGGTTGGCGCCAAGACGAAGTACTGGGCAAAAACGTAAAACTATTAATGAACGACGATATAGCCGCGCAACATGATGGTTACTTAGCTGATAGTAGCAGGCATGAAGTTAAAAAAGTGATTGGCGTTAACCGTAATGTGTTTGCGAAGCACAAAGATGGTCATTTATTTCCTATTCGACTTGGCCTTGGTGAAGTAAAACAGCCTAACGCAGAAACACTGTTTGTTGGCTTTATAACCGATTTAACAGAGCAACGTGCACTACAGCAAAGTCTCGAAGAAAAAGAGAAACAATATCGTACCTTAATGAACAATACCCCAGGCGCTGTATTTCGTTGTTTGTTAGATGAACACTGGACGATGAAGTTTATAAGCCCCAGTGTTTCTGACTTAACAGGTTACAGCCCTCAAGAATTTACTGATGGTAAAATTACATTTGCTCAAATCATTAATAACGATGATGTAGCGCATATTGATGAAGTTATGGAAAAAGCCATAGCTGAAAGAAACCAATATGCGGTTGAGTACCGCATTCGCCATCGAAATGGCAAAGTTGTGTGGGTTTTAGACCAAGGAACAATTAACGAAAATAGTGATTCTAAACAAAAGTGGATCGATGGTGTACTGATTGATATCACCGCTCGTCACGAATATGAAGAATCACTCAAAAAGGCTAAGCAAGAAGCTGAAGCCGCAGCACAAGCAAAACAATCATTTATGGCAAATATGAGCCATGAAATTCGCACGCCAATGAATGCGATAATCGGCTTTAGCGACATATTAATGGATAGTCCTCTTAGTAAAGAGCAACAAAAACATATTATTACCGTCAATAAATCAGCTCGCTCACTGCTGCATTTGCTCAATGAAGTACTAGATTCTGCAAAGTTAGAAAAAGGCAAACTCGATATTCATGCTGAGCACTTTAACTTACAAGCCTTGCTCGACAATATCGTCTCGACTTTTTGGCTTGAGGCGAAGCGTAAAGATATTCTGCTTGATTTGATTATCGCTGATAATGTTGCGCCTATTTATATTGGCGATGAATCCCGTATTCGCCAAGTGATGAATAACCTCATAGGGAATGCGATTAAATTTACAGAGCAAGGGTCTGTCACAATTACGGTGAGTCAAACTCAAAATAAACAATTGTTTTTCGAAGTACAAGACAGCGGGATAGGCATAGCCAAGCACCGCTTAGACGCTATTTTCCAGCCATTTGAACAAGCCGATGGTACCATGACACGCCGATTTGGTGGCACAGGCCTTGGTACGACTATCAGTAAGCAGCTTGTTGAATTAATGGGTGGTTCAATTGGTGCTATAAGTGAAGAAGGTAAAGGCAGCTGCTTCTACTTTAGCCTTCCTTTACAAGAAGGTGATATCAGCCAAGTCGATACCCTAACTTGTAATCAATTAAACTTACCAAAACTTCGCATATTAGTGGTTGATGACATTGAGCAAAATGTTGAGCTACTGAACATTTTATTATCGCAAGCTGGGCACACCATCAGTACGGCTCACAATGGTCTTGAAGCCATTGCAGCATTTGAACAGCAAAGCTTTGATGTGATTTTGATGGATATACATATGCCGGAATGTGACGGCATTACGGCCTGTAAAGAAATCCGCGAAATAGAGAAAATCAGATGCTTAAAAATTACACCTATCATCGCGTTGACGGCGAGTGTTTTACAACAAGATAAAATTACTACAAAGCAGGCCGGTATGAATGGCTTTGCGAATAAACCCGTTGATATTAACCAGCTGAACCATGAAATTGCGAAAGTGCTTGGTTTAGAAGTAAATAAAATCACTAACAATAAAGTCGGTGATGAGAAAAAGCACATCAACTACGACAAAGGTGTTTTGATGTGGGGAAGCAAAGAGAAATTAAATACGGAAATTGGCTTATTCCTAAGCAATCATCAACAGAGTATTCTACGACTGACGGAACCAATGCTCAGTGAAGAAGAACAAAAAGCAATTTTGCATACTCTTAAAGGAGTCGCGGGTAATTTAGCCCTCGCAAAATTATTATACTTGTTATCAAACGCTGAGAAAGAACGTGAAAAGGAAAGCTTCCCTACACTCATTGCAGAGTGCGAACAGGAATGGCAAACGCTGATTGCATTGCTTGCAGATCAGCCGCAGTCTAGTTCACAACAGCAACCCATACACGAAACGTCGTTGGGCGCATTTATTAGCCAAATTGAGGCACTGCAAGCGCAAGCTGAGCATGCAGAAATAGACGATGATTTATTAAGCCTGGTGCAATCCCAAGCACCGGCAACCTACCAAGATCAGGTTGTTGAAATTTGTGCGCATTTTGAAAACTTTGACTTTGATGCAGCAAGCACTGCTTTATCAGCTTTAAAGCATACTCTCCAAGCTGCTAAGGAACACGTATGACGCAAATCTCAGAACGTGCAAGAATTTTGGTCGTCGATGATGAACCAGCCAATTTAAAAGTGATCCGTGAAGTACTCGCTAACGATTATCGCTTATCGTTTGCAAAATCTGGCGAGCTTGCTCTTCAGCTTATTGAGAATGAACCTCCTAAATTGATTTTGCTCGATATAATGATGCCCGACATGAGCGGCTTTGAAGTTTGTAAAGTATTGAAAGCAAATCCTAAAACTGCTCATATCCCTGTTATCTTTGTTACCGCACTTTCTCATGAGCAGGATGAGTCTGAAGGCTTTGCTCTAGGTGCAGTCGATTATATTACCAAACCAATTAGCCCTGCGATTGTCAGGGCGCGGGTTAAAAATCATTTATCTTTAGTGCAAGCTGAGCAACTGCAATTAGCCCACATTGATTTGATCCAACGTTTAGGCCGCGCTGCAGAATATAAAGACACCGACACCGGTGAGCACATTGCAAGAATGAGCCGCTACAGTAAAGTACTCGCCCTTGCCTATGGCATGAGTGAGTATGAGGCCGAACAGCTTAAACAGGCAGCGCCGATGCATGATGTTGGTAAGATAGGCATTCCTGATTCAGTACTATTAAAACCTGGGCGCTTGAACGAAAACGAATACGAGCACATGAAACAACATGCCTTAATCGGTGCGAAAATTTTAGAGAACTCAACTTCGCCGTTATTGCAACTTGCTCATAAGCTTGCCCTTGAACACCATGAAAAATGGGATGGTACGGGTTATCCGTATGGCCTGAAAGGCGAAGAAATTAGTATTGAAGGGCGTATTGTCACCATTGCAGATGTGTTTGATGCTTTAACCTCAAAACGCCCTTATAAAAAAGCCTGGTCGGTTGAAGAAGCGCTCGACTTATTGAAAGACGAAGCTGGTAAGCATTTTGACCCGCAACTAGTTGATTTATTTATCGGCCAAATAGATAGCATCATAGAAATCAAAAACACTTATACCCGCTAATAGCGTATTAAAGGCCTCATTTGAGGCCTTGTTTAATTGCATCGTAATCATGCGAAGTAATTTCATGGCTGTTTCCAGCACAATCTTTAAAATACATTGAAAAAGTAACACCATGGTCAGCAACAAGGGTTTTAACATCAAATTGAGCGAGATGCTCAAGCCATGCTAAAAACTGTGCTGCATTTGCGCCAAAGGCAATTCCTTTGCTTCTACCGTCTGCTTCAAAGAGTGCTAAACGAATCGTCTTTGCTTGATCTTCTAAGGTTAAAGGCCCTTGTCCTTCATCCCAAAATGCGAGTTCTGGTACCACATTAAAACCAAGTACTTGCTGATACCACTTTAGCGCAGCCGATAAATCATCAACATTTAAGTGGCAATGATCAACACCACATAAAGATGGAATAGCCATGTTACTCACCAATTTCGGTTTTTAACTGCTCTAAAAATTCGAGCATGTAAGCTGTGCGTCGTTTAGCTTCATCTTTTGCCGATGGCGTGTTCATACTCTCGCTAATGTGTAACAGCTTAATGAAAAAATGATCGAGGGTGTATTTTGTATCGTCAGGTTCACGGTTTAAGCAAAATGGATCGTCTTTATGATACAGATAACGACCAATTGAGCCCCCTACTTTCATGCAGCGACTCACACCAATTGCACCCAAAGCATCCATTCGATCCGCGTCTTGCACAATTTGCGCTTCGACACTTTGGACTTTGATATTGGCACTAAAGCTATGTGCCGCAATAGCATGATGAATAGCACTAAAATACTGCTCAGGATAATTAATTGAAGCTAAAAAACTTAACGCCTTATCTGCAGCCATGGTCGATGCTTTTGCCCTGTCTGGGTGGTTTTTTGCAACCGCAACACAATCATGTAACCAAGCTGCGGGTAACACCACAGTCATTTCTGCCTGCTCGGCAATACATAATTGTTTTGCAACCCTCACTACTCGCTCAATATGACTAATATCGTGTGCGACATCGGCATGGAGTAAAGACAAAATAAAGTCTCGACACTGAGTTTCTAAAGCTGCAAAGTCTATTTCTGGCTGCATATACTGGCTATCACCATTAACTGATTGAAATTATGCTTACTTTAGCGTGCTTACTGGATTTGTTCAAAACATTCATTGTATGTTTGCCAGTGCTTCATTAAACTATGCCCCCCTTTTGTTTGACGCGAGAATCCCTATGTCATCTGCTATTTACCTGCAAGCTGGACGAGAAAAATCATTAAAAAGAAAACACCCATGGGTGTTCTCAAAAGCCATTAAAAAAGTAAAAGGTAAGCCAGGACTAGGTGACACTGTCACTATCTATGACAATGACGGTAAGTTTTTAGCGATTGCAGCTTACAGCCCGCAATCGCAAATTCGCGCTCGCGTATGGAGCTTCGATCAAAACGAAGTTATTGACCAAGCATTTTTTGAAAAACGTTTGCGCCGTGCCTATGCTGCGCGCGAACAGGTGATCAGCGAAGGCGGCTTAACAGGTTTTCGTTTAAGCGCTGCAGAATCTGACTACTTGCCAGGCATCACTATCGATAAATTTGATAATGTATTGGTGTGCCAACTGCTTAGTGCCGGTGCAGAGCGCCATAAAGGTGAAATTGTTGCTGCACTAATGACGATTTTCCCAGGCTGCGATATTTATGAACGTTCGGACGTTGATGTTCGCACCAAAGAAGGCCTTGAGCCAATCAAGGGCCTACTTTGGGGCAAGGAACCAACTGAGCCAGTCATCATTGAAGAAAATGGCTTAAAACTCGAGGTAGACATTCTTGAAGGCCACAAAACTGGCTTTTACTTAGACCAACGTGATAGCCGTGCAGCCCTTGAGCGCTTTGTTAAAGACAAAACAGTATTAAACTGCTTTAGCTACACAGGTACTTTCTCGCTCTATGCTTTGCGTGGCGGTTGTAAACACGTTACTAACGTCGATGTATCGCAGCCAGCGCTCGATACGGCTAAGCGTAACGTTGAGCATAACAACCTTGATTTATCGAAAGTTGATTTCGTGAAACAAGATGTCTTTAAGTTATTGCGCCAATACCGCGATGAAGGTGTGCAATTTGATACTATCGTTATGGATCCACCAAAATTTGCTGACAACAAAGCGCAGTTAACCGGTGCTTGCCGTGGTTATAAAGATATTAATATGATTGCGATGCAAATCTTAAAACCAGGTGGCACTTTACTTACCTTCTCGTGCTCTGGATTAATGGAACAAAATTTATTTCAAAAAGTGGTTGCGGATGCAGCCCTTGATGCAGGTAAAGACTTATTAATTATGGAACGACTGAACCAAGCTGCCGACCACCCAATTGCTGGCAGCTACCCAGAAGGCTTTTATCTTAAAGGCCTGATCTGTAAGGTTTACTAGTTAAAATTTACAATTTCTAAACCGGCACTCAAGGAGCCATCTTGCTCCTTGGTTGCTCGCACAACTTTAGCTGTGGCATCAAACGAAGTAATTGCTGTACTTGTAGAAGCAATTAACACCCGATAAAGACTGCCTATTTCTAAAACTTCATCAAGGTGAATTGCCAGCCCTGTTGCACTTAAATCAGTGCACGTCACCTGAATTTCTTCGCCATTAACTGCATCTAATGGGATTAGTTTTGCAGGGGTATGAATTTGCATGCGGCGAAAATCGCGTTTCTCCTCATGAAACATATGGCCTCCTATACCAGTGTTTTTATTTTCTCTATTAATGTTTTAACAGAAAAAGGCTTCACTACATAGGCGTCGCAACCGGCATCAAACCCCGCTTTTTGTTCAAGCTCGGTTTCAAGACCAGACACCATGACAACAGGAATTTGCTCTGTTTCTGGGGTGTTTTTTAGTAATCGGCAGGTATCATAACCATCTAAGCCCGGCATACACACATCGAGTAGTATAGCATCCGGCGGCTCAGCAATAGCCGATGTTAAGCACGATGTGCCTGAGTTTGCATAGCTTAACGAAAACTCATTCCCAAGGCTTGCTTTGAGCATTTCAAAATTAAAATATTCATCATCGACGACCAAAATGGTTGGTCGCGGTCGATTTACCGTACGCTCAGGAACTGAGATCGGTCTTTCCTTTTCTATGCCCACATAATCTCCTTTTAGCATCTGTGTTCTTAACTAAAAGCAAGGAGGCGCCAACCTCATTACTCATTCCTTAGTATTATAACTCACATTCTTTGATTGCGTTTAAAACACGTTTAGCAGATACAGGATAAGGCGTCCCTAGTGTTTGTGCAAATAAAGAAACACGTAACTCCTGCTGCATCCAAAATATCGCACTGATCTCTTCAGGAATTGGCATTCCCTTAGGGATTTTGTTCGCTAATTTTTGATATTGCTCAGCTACTTTTTCAAGCTCAAGCACACACAACCTATCACGATTAGGATCAACAGGTAGCTTTTCTAAGCGGCGTTCAATGGCTTTTAAGTAACGAATTAAATCCGTCATCTTTGCTGCACCATGCTGGCTAACAAAGCCTTTGAACACTAAGCTTTGTAACTGTGATTTAATATCGCCGTGCGCTGTTATCATTGTTAAATCAACACGCCCTTTCATACGTTTATTTAAACCATGAGCAATACTCAACACTTGCTCTACTTGGGTAGCGATCTCAACAACCGTGTCACCGAGCTCGCCGCGAATTTGCTCTTTCGCCTTTTCAAACGCATCTGCAGTGCGAATGTTGCCATATTTAGTTAATAAGCTATCAACGGCTGCAGCGATACAGTCATCAATTAAGTCATTGACCTTACCAAACGGATTAAAGTACAAACCTAATTTAGATTTGTTCGGTAAATTTTGCTGTAAATACTTAATCGGTGATGGCACGTTTAATAACACTAAGCGACGTAAACCTTGTTGGTGCGCCTGTTGTGCTTTGTGCTCATTATCAAATAGCTCAACCGCTGCTGAGTCTTTTTTATCCACCAGCGCTGGAAACGCTTTGATTTCGTATTGACCTTGCTTTTTCACATAAGAGCTTGGTAACTCACCAAAGCTCCACTCAGTCAAATCAGCTTTTTCTATACCCTTGTCGGCTACTTTCGATAAGGTATCCGTTACCTTACCTTGTAACTGGGCTTTTAGTTGAGATAAATTTAAACCGCGAGCGAGTAACTTATCGTGTTCATCGCGTACCTCAAACTGTAAGCGTAAATGCGGAGCAAGGGTTGATAAATCCCATGCATCTGGCTCAACACGCACACCTGTCATACGTAATAAGCGCGTGCTAATTGCATCAATTAAGTTGCCTTGCATCGGCTCGATTGCAGCAAGTACCGCATCGGCGTAGTTTGGCGCAGGCACAAAGTTGCGACGAATCGTTTTTGGTAGCGACTTGATAAGCGCACAAATTAACTCATGTCGAAATGCTGGAATATGCCAATCAAAGCCAATTTCTTGCACTTGGTTTAACAGTGCTACCGGAATTTGTACCGCAACACCGTCAACGGCTTGCCCTGGATCAAAATGATAAGCCAGTGGTAATAACAAGTTCTCTTGCTGCCAAGTATCTGGGTAATCAAACTCAGTGACATGATCGGCACCATGCTGCATTAGCTCTTCTCGAGACATATGCAAAAAGCGGTTATCTTTTTGTTTTTGTCCCTTCCACCACTTATTAAACGCGGCACGGTTATTTACATCTTGCGGAATTTTCTTGTCGTAGAATTCAAATAAAGTTTGTTCATCAACCAAGATATCACGGCGGCGAGATTTATTTTCGAGTACCTGAATATCTTCAATTAGCTCTTGGTTAAACTGTAAAAAGCCTTCATTTTGACCCAGCTCTTGCTCTACCAATGCTGTGCGAATAAATAACTCGCGACTTACTTTCGGGTCAATATTGCTGTATACGCAGCGGCGCTTATTTACAATTAATAGGCCATACAAGGTTTGCTGTTCAAACGCGATAACTGCACCCGGCTTTTTCTCCCAATGCGGTTCGCTATAGCTGCGTTTCACTAAATGCTGCGCAAAGCCTTCAACCCATTTCAAGTCTATGCGCGCGTTGATGCGAGCATAAAGCTTACTGGTCTCAACAAGCTCAGCTGCCATGATCCATTTTGGGCTCTTTTTAAATAATCCTGAGCCTGGGAAAATATGGAACTGGCTGTTGCGTGCGCCTTTATAGATTTGTTTTTCATCTTTAAAACCAATATGACTTAACATACCGCTTAATAAAGATTGATGGATTCTCTCGCTATCAGCAACATTGGTAGTAGCCTTCATGCCCATTTCATTACAGACCGTTGATAACTGATAAACAATATCTTGCCATTCACGGATACGCATATAGGCTAAAAAGTCCTTTTGGCATAACTTTCTAAATTGGCTATTGCTCAATTCAGATTGCTGCTCTTCAAGGTAATTCCAAAGATTTAAAAAGGCGATAAAATCTGAATCAGGGTCGTCAAAACGGCCGTGCTTTTCATCCGCTGCACCGCGTTTTTCTTGGGGTCGCTCTCTTGGGTCTTGAATAGACAATGCCGCAACAATAATGATCACTTCACGCAGCGCACCTAAGCCATCAGCAGTTAGTACCATTTTCGCTAAACGCGGATCAACCGGTAAACGGCTTAAGCTTCTGCCTGAATTGGTAAGTTCAGTCTTCTTATGACGTTTAGCCGGCTTAATGGCTTCGAGTTCTTCAAGTAGCGTTAAACCATCATTGATATTGCGGCTATCTGGCGCTTGCACAAACGGGAACTGCTGCATGTCGCCAAGCCCCAAACCGAGCATTTGCAAAATAACAGAGGCTAAGTTAGTGCGTAAAATTTCAGGGTCAGTAAACTCTGGGCGCGAATTAAAGTCTTCTTCACTGTATAAGCGAATACAGATACCCGCTTCGATACGACCACAGCGACCTTTACGCTGATTGGCACTAGCTTGTGAAATTGGCTCAATCGGTAATCGTTGTACCTTAGTACGGTAGCTATAACGGCTAATTCGCGCAGTACCTGGGTCAATAACATAACGAATACCCGGCACCGTTAGTGACGTTTCAGCCACGTTGGTGGCTAAAATAATATGACGACGGCTGTGCGGCGCAAAAATTCGGTTCTGTTCAGCGTTTGATAAACGCGAATATAGCGGTAAAACATCCGTGCCTTTGAGGTTTCGCTTTGATAACGCATCAGCGGTATCGCGAATTTCTCGTTCACCGTTCATAAAAATCAGAATATCGCCGGGGCCTTCATCACACAGCTCATCAACGGCATCAAATATCCCCTGTAATTGGTCACCATCCGCTTCCATCTCGTCTTTGTTGATTTCAGTGGTTGGTCTGTAACGAACCTCTACGGGGAATGTACGACCAGATACTTCAATGATTGGCGCATTATCAAAATGTTTAGAAAAACGCTCAGGGTCAATTGTTGCTGAGGTGATAATAACTTTTAAGTCAGGGCGTTTTGGCAGTAAATTTTTTAAATAGCCTAAGATGAAATCGATATTTAGGCTGCGTTCGTGGGCCTCATCGATGATGATGGTATCGTATTGATTTAGGTACCTATCTTGTTGAATTTCAGCCAGCAGAATACCGTCTGTCATCAATTTAATGTAACTATTGTCAGAAACTTGGTCGCTAAAGCGAATTTTAAATCCCACTTGTTGACCTAGCTCGCATTGCATTTCTTCTGCAATACGATTCGCGACACTTCGAGCCGCGAGTCGGCGAGGCTGGGTGTGGCCAATGTATCCATCAACACCGCGGCCAAGCTCTAAACACATTTTTGGGATCTGCGTCGTTTTACCAGAGCCAGTTTCACCGGCAATGATCACCACTTGGTTATTGGCAATCGCCTGTTTAATGTCATCTTTCTTTTGGCTAACAGGAAGTTGCTCTGGGTAGGTCACTTTAGGCAAGGCAGCCAAACGTTGCTCGCGCAATTGCTGCGAACGGCTAATATCTTCTGCTATTTTTTGCGCTATGCTCGCTTGCTTAGTTTCATCGTTGATTTTTTTGATGCCATGTAGGCGTTTTTTGAAGATGAATTGATCTTTGCGTAAACACGTTTTTAATTCGCCGAACAGCGGACCTAGGTTAACCACCCGATACCCTTATATTTCTTAACCAATAGACTGATATTGTATCAAATAATCTATCAGGTGGTCATGGCTTTATTTATGCCAATTCGCTTAATTAAGTGAACAGTTTTGAGGCAATAAAATCTCGTTGATAACAAGGCAAAAATTTCGTTATTTAGTTGTTCTAAATGAGAGATTTTTAACGCAGTTAGCGACAGATTTAATCCCTCAAAATGATTAAGTATTATTGCGAGTTGGCATAGTCCTCTCGGTTGGAATTGGCATTGCACAAACATCGATGTGATCAGGGCTTTCGACAAACCATGCTTCTACTCGATTTTTACGTGCTTCGATGAGGTCTTTAAAGGCATTTGAGTCTGTTTTCATGACCCGAAACTCACTATTATCAGTGTCTTTAATATCTGCTAATACTTGCATATCTGTGATGGGATTAAATGGCTGACCTTCAGTGGCTTTACGCTGCAATAGATTAAAGTGTTCCATGCCTTCTAAAACACGACCAAACACGGTGATATTACGGTCTAAATAGCGCTGACTATTGCCGATGGTTACATAAAATTCAGTACCGCCGGAATTAATATCATTATCGCGGGCCATGGCAAAAATCCCTGGGCAATGTACTTGCCAAGTTTCGGTTTGGCCTTGGTTTTGTGCCACTGCAAAGCCGTTTAAAAAACCTGTTTTAACGGCATAGCCATCAGGCCCTTTAAGCTCTGTAATCGCTAAGGGAGTCTCAGTGCGTAGATAAAACTCAGCGGGTAACCCTTTTTTGGCATTTTTAACGGGTTTACTTTCGCTGGCATCTCCGCCCTGCGCAACAAATCCTTCAACAAAACGATACACACTTAGGCCTTGATAGAACCCTTCTTTGGCAAGCTGTCGCATGTTATTTGCGTGAATGGGCGCTAGTTTATCGTTTAGTTCAATATAAGCAGCACCCGTGGGTAAGGTTAATTTAATGACGTTTTCGGCACTGACGGCTCGCCACTCACTGCTACTTGCGGTTTTAATGATTTCGCCAGCGGAACGTTTTTGGCTTGTTTCTTTTGCAGCAATTGGTGCAGCTAATACTACGCCAAGGCACAGAGTTAATAGACTTAATTTCATTGTTATTATCTTTTAAGTAACTGACAATTCAGCCTATTAACTTATGCCCTAATAAGCAAGTAAAAGCGATGTTTGGTCACAAGTAGAGGTATTAGTCCCAATCAAATTTATAAAGAATATCAACATTTTGATACAGGCCGCTGGTGACCTCGATATACAATTGCGACAACAATTGATAACGTACCGCCACTTCACTTAATGAATCAAAAATACCGACACTGTATTTTACTTGAATACCCGGTGTAACATAGCCAGATATTTCAACTTTGGTGTCATCCCCACTGCCGCTTGAGCTTAAGCTAACATCAGACAAGCCAAAGCTTTCACCGATTTTAGATACCACACCTTCACTGCGATTAACACCTTGAGCAAGCAGTAATTGAGTCAGCATCGCATCGGTTGAGCTATCTCCTTCATCAAGAGGCTGCCCATTTAATAAGTAAGCCAATGCTTGGGCTTGGTCCATCGCAGGCTCTGAAAATACTTTTAATGAAGGCTGTTCAACATTGCCTGTTAACGTAATACCTGCAATCACGCCATTCGAGGTGTTGTCTGGATTACGAATTGCCTTAATATTCAAGTACGGTTTATCAATTGAGCCGCTAAAGCCCACCTGACCGGTACGAATTTGCAAGTCTTGACCAAAAGCACGATAGGTACCTTGAACTAGGTTCAACTCACCCGTTGCTATCATCGGCGTAACTTGGTCCATGCTGATATTAATGTCGCCTTCAACTTTCGATTGTAAGCCAAACGAATCAACGCGCACATCATTTTCAACCAACACCTTTAAGTTAATTGCATAATCAAAGGGGACTTTTTCTGATTGTTGCTGCTCAATATCAACAATCACTTCATCATCACTGACTTGCACAGCGCCTTCTGGTAGCTCTTCAATCGCAATTCTTCCCCATGGCACTACAACTTGGCCATCAAGATTAAACGCATTATTTTTTAATGACATAGTTAAATCTGGAGACACTTTAAAGGTGACATCTTGTTGAGCACGCACAAAAAACTCTTTACCGTTTAACTTCACGTCAACGTCCGGTAAATTTTGCTGCCAGTCAACACCGCCAGATAAATTAAGCGCGCCCCCTTCGGTGTCTTTAAGCTCACCCGTGAGCTTCGCACTTTGGTTATTAAAGGCAATGTTCACATAAGAGTTTTGCAGCGATATAGGCAAGGTTGCCCCTTCTAGATTGATTTTTTCGACATCAAAATCACCATTGAGTAATGGCTCTTTTAAAGTACCTGCAATTGCTAACCGGCCTTTTATGTCGCCTGTTAATTGCTCAAGTGAAGCAATAAAAGGACGTAGGTTTGTTAACTCAATTTTCTCAATAACCAAGTCGCCCGCTAAGGTCTGTTGATTTTGAATATCATCAATGTTGAGCTCTGACGTTACTTTACCTAATACGGATGAATCAATAGTGGCATTAAGTTTACCAACTTGTGCGTCGCTCATTGCCGATATATCTAAAACCTCAACCGGTAATTTATATACACTTGCACCATCGATTAAGGATGCTTCAAGCTGCTGAGTTTTGATATTGGCACGAATAGTTTTTAGTGCGCCATTATTCCAGTTGGCAACAAACTCCCCGCTTGCATCGCCAGTTACTTTCAAGTTATCGGGTAAGAAGTGTTTAAATTCAGCAATCGATAACGCTGCAAGCTGTGCATTTAACTGGCCTAACTGCTTAGTTTGCTGCAAAGTCTCAAAGCATAATTTTGAGTTATCACTTTGCCAGCAATGTGCAGCGACATTAAAGTCAAAGGTTTTGGTATTAACTTGAATATTAATTGGTTTATTAGTGCCAAAGCGCACCTGATTATCGGTAACAAGAATTTGGCTTAGCGCACCTTGCCAGGTTTCTTTATTAAATTTACCGTCAATATCAAACGACGCCTTGCCTTGGTCTGCATCGAGTAAAAAAGTTAAATGGTGATCTGTTTTATCGCCGCTAGCGTCTAACTCAATTTGATTAATTTTGTGTTCGCTAATCGATGCAGAATCAAGCACCAGTGACACATCTGTTTGCCAATCGGCTGCGTAATCAAATTGCCCTTTTAATGTTAAACCATCAACCTGAATATCTTGATAGCTCAATGTATTAAGAACTAAATTTAAATCAACCGTTGGCGAAAGACGCTCACCACGCAAACTCAAATCAGCAAAGCCCTTGCCTTGCATAGGCAAGATATCTTGACCACTTGCATCTAAACGCAATTTGCCGTCAACTTGCCATACATCATCTACCTGACCCGATAAAGCAATTTCATTTTTACCGCTTTTCACTTCTAGTTTATTGAAACTCGCATGCAAGCTGCTATCAAGTTCAAAATCCGACAATAAGGTCACTGGCACGTCATTCACAGAACCATTTAATTGTGTATTCTCCAACGCAAGCTGCCACTCACTTGCCTGTAAATTGAATGAACCATTAAACTCACCAGATAAATCACTACTTAGTGCATCCGTTAAGTATTGTGCTTTTAAATGGCTTAAAACCCCTTTAAATTCACTTTTCACCCCATTTGACCAATCAACGGATGCATTAATGTCTGCTTTACTGTCGTTGGCATTAAGGCTTAACTGCTCAAGTTTTGCGTTTGTTAAACTACCTTGTAATTGCGATTTCACGGTCATTGCCGGTAATGCGTCTAACTGTGTGACTAAGCTCAAATCGACAGCATAAGCATCGGCATGGCCTTTCGCTTTTAAATCAAAGTCTGATAATTGCAACTGTTGTGTGTCTGTCGCAATTTGCCACTTTGCTATCTGGCCTGTTAAATCAAACGGGTAATTTGTTTGTTTTAAATTCACAGTTCCTTTTAGCTCTGCTGGGTATGTCCCCTGTGTCACTAAATCTAACTTTAAATTCGCAAGCGGGCCTGAAACCGATAACTTCGCTTGATGCTCAGTGCTTTTTACTGAGACTGCGCCCTCAATTGAATTTTCACCCAAAAGCTCTGCCATTAAGTTAGAGTGCAATTGCCATTGCTGATAACCTGCTGCAAACTTTTCAAGATTAATATCGCTTCCTTTGGCTGACGCAATCAACTCGATATTTTCAATAAGCTGAGCCTCTTCTGCGCCATAAGGAGTAACGGCAACTCTACTGATTTGAAATTGCTTCAGCTCAACATTAATTGGGAGCGTAATATCAATTGCGGGTAATGCTGGCAACTCAGTTAATGGGGCTGATTTAGGCTGCTCTTTTGCTTCGTGCAGCATCACAGCAACATCAGCAATGGTCAGTGAATCCACAGTAAGATCCGATGCTTCGCCGCGACCATTTAAGTTTAATTTGTTGACTGTTACATCGGCACTCGGGTGCGCGAGATTAAAGCGATTAATGGCAATACGCTTCACAGTCACTTTCATTGGCAAGCTGATTTGTGTAACTTGTTCAATTTCGGGCTCTGCTTGCGTGCTCTGTTCGGTTGATGCCGCTTGACCCTTAATGCTTAGATCTATCGATTGGGCGCTTAAATTATCAAGGCAGATACCATCACAACGCCACCAGAACAAATCAATTTTTAGCTGCTTTGCATCAAGCTTGATGCCTTGGTTTTCAAAATAAACATCAAACGCATCGTTATATAAAAACCGCCCTGATGGCAGCTTAATTGTTAAACCATCAACTAACTTATTAGCTGTGTACGCAATAAAGTGATTACCGGGTGCGGTAAACAACAAACAAAACACAATGACTAGCAAACTTGCCAACGTGATCGATAGAACCTTAGTTATCTTTTTTAACATCTTCATTAGATTTCAGGCCCTATGGTAATACTTAATCGGGTACTTTTGCTTTCTTTTGTTAAACCCCAAGCATGGTCGATACGTACAGGGCCAACCGGTGTTAAATAGCGAAAACCAAAACCGGCACCGACTTCAACGCGATCACTAAAATCATTTGTCGCGGTACCACTATCGACAAATAAAGCCGCGCGCCAATGCTCAGCAAATTGATAGTTATATTCAACGGTGCCGCTCATTAAATATTTACCACCAATTAAACGGCCTTTCTCATCTTCAGGCGAAATAGATTCATAAGCAAAACCACGCACACTTTGATCACCCCCCGCGTAGAAACGAAGCGATAGCGGAACGTTGTTGATATTATCGACTAGCATGGCGCCAAGATTGGCTCTTAAAAACAGCATATGGCGATCTGCAAAGGTGGTTAACCACGCATTTTGCAGTTGCAATCGCAAAATATTGGTTGAAGACATCATGTCTTTTAAACCAAATTCGGCCGATACCATCCATTGATAACCTTCATAAGGTGTTGTGCCTCCTTCGGTATCCTTTTTCGCATAACTAATACCAGGCATTAGCATTTTTGCGCTTTGCTCTTCATCCCCTATTCGATAGGTCTCATAATCGCGTCTTAAAAAGGCTGTCCGTACCCAATCATCATCGGTTAGCCACTGCCGCTGGAGTTGCCCCGTGAATATACGGCTGTATAAATCATTGGTTAATTCATCTTCAAGTTTGTAACCCACAGAAAAACGCCAAAGATCATCATTAGGGTCATCAACCGGCACCGTATAACCGAGTGAAATATCTTGCTGACGTTCTGACACATTCAAATTACTTTCTAAATAATGACCATCTTCGGTGATCCAAGGTTTCGTCCATTTGAAACGTACTTTTGGTCCTAGGTCTGTGCTGTAGCCGCCACCGACTTCATAGCTATTGGCAGGCTTATGTAACACATCAACATTCACAGGCACTTGATTATTTTTACGTTTTGCAATGTCGGCATATACGCGCACACTTGTAAAATAGGGTGTACTCGATAATGCTAAGTTGTAATCCGAAACTTCGGTAGATTTGTAAGGCTGCCCTTGCTTAAATTCAGCCAGCGAACGAATGTATTTTTCAGCAGGTGTCTCACTACCGATGGTGATAATACCAAACTGATAGCGAGGCCCGGTATCAACATTAAAAATGATCTTTGCGCTATTATTTTTTAGCGATACCGCCAATTTATGCTCATGCCATTTCGCATCAAAATAACCTAACTCTAATAATTGGCTTTCAATACGTTTTCTTGCAGCCTCATATTTGCCATGATTTAAAAAATCACCTTGTTTGATTTTGATGCTGTTGACGGCCGACATGAATTCAGCGTCATCTTTACCGGCACCTGTGATAGTCACATTAATATCTGCAATTCGCGTAACTGGGCCACGTTCAACATCAACAATCAATAACTGCTGTGCGTTATCGAAACTAATTTTGATAGTCGGCTTATAATAACCAAGCGCTTTTAAACTCATTTCTACTTGGCTTTTTGCGTGACGCCTCAACGCCTTGGAAGTTTTTTCATCGACCAGTTGCTTAATGTAAAGCTCAACGTTTTTTTCAAGCTCATCACTGATCCCTTGAATTTTATAATCTTTAATAACGGTGGCTGCACTAATCGCATGCTGACTATAAGAGAAGCAGTAAAGCACAAAGACAAACAACAAATGCCGAGTATACAAAAAATATCCTTACTTTTTTGGAAGAGTCATAATCTAAAATGAGTACAAAAAGATACTAGCACAGTGCAATAGCCACTGACATAATTGAAATGTTAAAATTAGTACGCGTTAAACAATTATTTTCGCTACAATAGCGGATAATACCTAGATTTATAATGAATGAGCGACTAAATGCACTTCCCTGATGACGAAAACGGTCAATTATTAGCTGAAATTGCTGACGCTGGTGTTGATTTAACCAGTATGCAAACTATCGATTTCTATATTCTTTTTGAGCAAAAGCCTGAAGCAGAAAAATTTGCCAAGGCCATTGCAAGTGATGAGCTAGCCCCTTCAACAGAGTTAACCAAATGCCCAGATACTGGGGTGTGGGAAGTAATTACTCGCGTGAAGATGGTGCCAGATCACACGTTACTTAGCCAAACTGAACAATACTTAGAAAGCATCGCTAATGGCCATAATGGTTATGGTGATGGCTGGGGTTTAATGGCCGAAGAAGAATAAGCCATTCCCACAATCTCGTAAGGGGATCAATGTAGTTGATTCGCCTTACGAAAATTGCCTTGATAATCAAATAGCTTTTCTGCCACTTTCCAACCGTATTTTTTATTTTTTCGTGCAATCACAAAATCGGGTGCCAGTAATTGCTGCTGTGAATCGACAACCTGCTCCGCGCTTTGCCAATTAATTGGGGTAAAACCTGGTGCTGCTCGTTTTCCAAACTGCTTATTAAAAATAAACCGACCGGTGTCATTTGCTAAGTTAAACACCTCATCACAACTGGCTCCATCTTCATCATAGTAGCTAATTTTAAGTAAACCTTTTGCGAGCAACTGTGCCGACAAACCACTACATCTTAATACCAAGGCATCTTTGAGATTAAGCGCCTCTCGCAGTTTATCATCAGGGTCTGCCATCATTGCACCACAAGACTGACACTGCCTTGCAGCAATATCATTTTGTTCTCCACACTGCTCACATTCTTTAAAACGAAAACGGTAATCACACTGTACTTGCTCTTCACCATCGTCCAGCAAGCCTTGGCAACGCCTGCCAAAATGCTCAACCACTTTGCCTTCGCTGTCTGTTTTACCCCAAAAAATATTCGCAAATCCACAGCCTGGGCACAGCACTTGAACTGGTTCATTATCACTTTGCGCTTTTTTACTGCCTACTTCAGGGTAAAATAAATCAAAGCCGTTACCTGCATAATCAATAACTAAGCAGTCTTTTTTCCCTTCGCTTAAACGCAAGCCTCGACCCACAATCTGTTGGTATAAACTGACCGACTCGGTGGGGCGTAAAATCGCAATATAATCAACGTGAGGTGCATCAAAACCCGTCGTGAGTACGGACACATTAACTAAATACTTTATTTTTTTGGCTTTAAATTGATTAATAATCCGGTCACGTTCGTTATTATCCGTATCACCCGTGATAAGTGCCGTACTATCCTCAGGTAAGTAACTGGTAATTTCTTTGGCATGCATCACAGTTGCGGCGAAGATCATTACGCCATGACGCTGTTCACTGTATTCTATTACTTGATTGATAATGGCTTTTGTTGCACGTGTATTATCTTTTAATAACGCATTCATATTCTCAATGCTGTACCGGCCAAATGAATCACTCGGCAATGATGAAAAGTCATAATGGCTAATAGCTGCATCAACTTCATGGGGTGGCGTTAAATAGCCGTTTTTGATCATATAGCGCAGTGGTAACTCAAAAATACACTTCTTAAATGGTGCCTCTTTATCCCCTCTAACAAAACCATGATAGTGATGATGATAAACCCAGCCCATCCCCATACGAAATGGTGTCGCGGTTAAGCCAAGCACTTTAAGGTTGGGGTTTTGTTTTTTTAGACTCGCTATGACCTGCCCGTATTGACTGTTGTCATCACCGCTTACACGGTGGCATTCATCAATGATCAACAAAGAGTACGCATCGGTAAGCTGCTCTGTATTGCGAGCCAATGATTGCACACTTGCAAAGGTGACTTGCTCTGTTAAAGACTTTTGTTTTAACCCTGCAGAAAAAATACTCGCCTTAAAGCCAAAGCTAATATATTTCTCAGCGTTTTGTTCTACCAGCTCTTTAACATGCGCAAGCACCATAATTTTTTGTTTGGCAATACGTGCAAGTTCAGCAATAACCAGGCTTTTTCCTGCTCCTGTTGGTAATACAATCAGGGCGGCGTCGTCTGTTTGTCGAAAGTGAGCAACCGTGCGAGCCACGGCCTCTTGTTGATAGGGTCTGAGTACGTACTTCATGTTATCGGACTATAATCGACATAAAAAAGGGAAGCATACGCTTCCCTTGATATTCTTTAAAGCAAAAATTAAGCGAGGTGTTTTGTTAAATCCACACCTTGGAATGCTTTAGGACGTTTACCACGGCCTGTCCATTCAACGATTTCGCCATTAAATTCGATGCGGTACTTTGGTTTTACTTTTGTACGCTTATCCGTTGTTGCTACATCCTGTAGATCTTCTAATGTAAGTCCTTTTTCTTTTAGTAGATCGAGTACTTCTTTTTTAGCTTCTTGCTGTTGAGTATATTTCTCGATTGCTGTGTCGATTAGCTGTTTTGCTTTTTCTAATTCAGATAATGACGCAGATTTAACAAAAGATCGGATTTCTTTCATTGAGAGCTCTCTTAAATATTAAAAGTTAGGTTAAATGTTCAACACGACCTAGTATATGTTGAAATCATAAAATAATCTATTCTATGTTTATTTTTCATCCTATCTTTTTATTATAGCCATAGCTTAATTTTATCTATGACATCGCTTAGCTCTGTAATTAACTTTTCGACAATTAATGTATCTTGCTGTTGGTTAAAGGTATTTTCTGTTGTCACGATTAGTTCAGACAAAGGTGGATATTGCAACATCACAATAGCGCCTTTAAGCTTATGTATTGCTGCAGAAACCTTTTCTGAATTTTGAGATTCCAAGTGCTCATGCAAGGTATTTAAGTCACTTTGCAAACTGCTTATAAACACGTCAGCGAGCATTTTTGCGTCATTCTCATTTCCAAAAATAGTTAACCAGTGTTGTTTATCTTTTATACCCTGTAAACTGATATCACTCCCTTCGTTACCGTTAGGCAAATCATCTGTTTTTAAATCGATAAACTCGACTAAACGATTATATAATTCATTGAGTTTATATGGTTTAAATAGCACACAATTCATGCCTGATTTGAGTGCTTTATTTAAACACTCTTTTGAATCATCTGCAGTAAAGCCAATTATTGGTAAACGTTTAAACTTTTCTTGGCTTCGTAATTGCTCTGTTAATTTAAACCCATCTAAATCGGGCATATGACAGTCTGTTAATAATAAATCAAAATGCCCTGTTTCAAGCGCCCTAAGTGCAGCAATGCCATCATCAACCATCACGGCTTTGATACCGAGCTTCTGACATTGCTTTTCAAGTAATAGCTGATTTGTTTTATTATCTTCAGCGATTAATATTTGCCCATGTATCTGTGTATTATGCGTAGGTATGCCCTCATCATCACTGGTGTGTACGCTGTTTATAAGCTCACGTAAGGTATCTGGGTATAATGGTTCTACAGGGAGAATATGACAGCTACAATTTGCTGGTCTATGCGCTTTTTTAGCACTTGCTACTAAAATATAGTTATTGTTTGCGGCACTAATAGACTGCTGCCACTGCTCTCCCCACAACGCTTTAATATAGCTCTCATCAATTAGAATATTGTCAGCTTGTTCAAATGCCTCTTTATCAATTGGCGCACTTAACGGGTGGTGCTTAACGCCCATACTTGCAAGGTTATTTAATAACTGATGATCTTGACTACACACAGCCCAATTGATTGAAACAGCCTGTAGTTTTTGTTTGCTGACGTTTTTAAGTGGCACAGCAATATACACATTAGTGCCTTTACCATAGGTACTTGAAAGGGAGATTTCACCCTGCATGGCTTCAACCAGTTGCTTTGCCAAGCTCAAACCTAATCCGGTACCGCCATGTCGACGTTGAATAGAGTTATCAGCTTGCTCGAAAGGAGTAAATGTATGTGCCAGCTGTTCGGCTGTCATGCCTTTACCTGTATCTGATATTTCAATTTTTAGAGATTGCTTATCAAATAACACATCACAACTTATTGAGCCTTTTTCTGTAAATTTTACGGCGTTGTTTAACACATTTGAAAGGACTTGCATCAGGTGACTTATATCGACCGATGCGAGCGTGTACGCCGCAGTGCGCCATATCAGATTGAACTCAAGCCCTTTTTGCTTAGCAAGGTATTCATGGGCACGCATTACACGGCATAAATGTGCTTCTAAATCGACTTCGCGTAATTCAACTTCGATATTACCCGTACTGGTGTTAGCAAAATATAAAATATCATCCACTAATGTACGAAGCTTGGTTACTGAGCTGTCGATATGATCCACTAGATAATGCTGCTCTTCATCAAGTGGTGATGATTTTAGAAGCTCTATAAAGCCATTCACCCCTGACATAGGTGTTCTTAATTCATGGCTCATGGTGGCAATAAAACGGCTTTTTGCTAAATCAGCTTGATGTGCAAGCTGAGTGGCTTTACTTAAGTCTGCTTGTTGGCGTTTAAGTAAGCTAATATCTAGCAAGATACCATTCCACCTCACCCCTTGCCTATCGTCACGTTTATTAATTTCTGCATTGGCAATATAACGACACCAAATTTGCTGGCCGAGATTATTTATCCGAAACTCAATATCGATCATTTTGTTGAGTTTACTGGCAGCTTTAAAGCTCTTCGCGATGTGTACCCGATCTTCATCAACAATAAAAGGCGAAATACAACCTGTCATACCGCGCTGGTTAATCATTCTCGACGTAATTCCTAATAAGCTCTGTGCGCCTTTACTTATATAGGTATAACATCCCTCACCGTTGTCATAGTATTCATACTGGAACACGCCTCCAGGTATGGTATCTGTAATAGTTTGCAATAACTGCTGAACTGACTGATTCTCACGCTGCAAATGACGATGCTCTGTCACGTCTGTAAGTACGGTCATAATACCAGCCAGCTCACCATCTAAACCCACATAAGGCTTTTTGGTATATAGCAGCTCCAGTTCTTTGCCAGCTTTGTTGATGTAATTAATATGCTGATTAATGACTTTACCTGAACTTAAACTTTGCTCATTTTGTGAAATCAGTTTTTTTACGACTTTAATATCGCCACGCAGGTATTGGTTATTTTCATCCCATAGGTGTGCAAAATTCTCTTTGTAGGCCCTGTTCCACATAATGCGTTTTTGGTGCTGATCTTGAATCACCACCATTGTCGGTAAGTCATCTATCAATTTTTGCGTGAAGTTAAGCTTACTGAGGGCCACTTCTTCAGCCTCTTTACGCTTTGCAATTTCACGGTTAATGGTTAAACGCCAACTAATAAAATAGATCACCGATACAGCAATCAGAATTAAAATGAGAATAGCCGTGGTATTTACCGTTTTTCTATCATAACCACGCTCAATACTAAAAATACCATGGCGATTAACAACATGGCTAAAATCATTGCTGGTCAATGTTTTGAACAGACTATCTAGCAACGTCGCAAATTCTGAAAAATGTTTATTCACTAAAAAATAAATAGGCTGGGTATATCGGTATTTCGGATTGATATAAAACTCACCAATATAGAATTGGTTTAATTGGTAGGCTGCAATACTTTGCGGCAGGATCACCGCGTCAATATTGTCATTCCTGAGTGCAAAAAATAGCGTTTTGATAGAGTCAAATGAAACCGTCTCGACTAACTCATTCGTTAAAAGCTTTTGTTTCGGATCGGCAAATACCTCTAAATAACCTATTCGCTTGGTGTTACTCGCTCGCTTTGAGATCAACACCATTTCTAAACTGTAATGTGATGGCAGCGCAATTAATACCCCTTCATCAATTTTGGTGGGAGTCATTGTTGGGATCAGATCGATTTTATTGGCTAAAAATAACCTTTCGAGTTCTTTACTGTTTGCTGCTGGAATATATTTGAATTGAAAGCCACTACGTTGTGCTAATAGCTCAAGGGTATCGTTTAGGTAACCACTGGCTTCACCTACATTGCTGGTTGCATGAATTGGATAGAGACCATCCACAAATGAAAAAGTCAGTAAGTAATTATTTTCTTCTTTTTTATCAATACGATTAAAATCTCGCTTGAATTGACTATACGCTTTAGCTGCTAAATATTCTTCGCTGGCAGAGCTTTCCCACAGTTGTTTCGTGGTCGGTGAAATCGCAGCAAGTACTGAGTTAACCTGATTGCGTAATGCTGTTTTATTTTTATTAAACATAACATGCAAGGTTTCACTCGATAGCCAAATTGGACTCACAACTTTAAGGTTTTCTTGAGAGCGGTTTTTAAGTTGGTGGGATAATACTGAGTAATCGCCCATAAAGGCGTCGAACGTGCCATCGGCAACTTTTTTAAAAGCATCTTCGGGTTTTATAAAACGATTAATAAATAGCGCGCCATTTTCAACTAGGTATTCACAATGTGAACTCCCTGTAATACATACCCATCGCAGACTCGCCAAGTTTTTTAGTGCGTCATTCGCGATAGATTGATTTGCGACAATACCTCTAGGCGCTTCCATGAAGGGGGTAGAAAATAAGAAATGCTTTTTACGTTGCGCCGTTTTATTTAAACCCACCGCAAAATCAATTTCACCGGCTTTAAGCGCATCTAAAAGTTCATCTAAGCTATCAAAGACACGATATTCAAGATCCGCTTCAGCCAAACGTGCAATTTCATTACTGTAGCCAACAATAACCCCAGAAAACTGCCCATCAGCATCCCGGGTATGGTAAGGAAAAAAATTGTAGCTGACGATACCCGCTTTGAGTTGTGTGGCTAAGACATCGAATGAAAGACACAGCGTCAAAAACAACACTATGATTTTATGGAAATAACTCAACTGAAACATCGCTTTTATTAAGGTTTTTTAAGTATAAGAGCATAAATTGATTTAAACAACTGCACGTAAATCTTGCGCAAGAGCTTAAGTAAATAATTAAACCTTAAAAATAAATTATTTTATAACTGTAAAACCTATAGTGAATTTGTTTATAAAATAAAAAACCCTGCAAGTGCAGGGTTTTAATATACAAGTATTTAAATCGTTCGTTTAGAACTTAAATTTGAAACCTGCATAGTACAGACGACCCACTTGGCTATAAAGAGTATCGTCGTACGCCAGTTCAGAGTTCAATACTGGATCTTTATCAGCTAGGTTATTAACACCAACTGTTAAATCAAGGTTCCAAGGCGTTGCGTAAGTATAGTTAACATCAATAATGTTATATGAAGATAACTCACCAACAGCTTTAAACTTAGTACCTTCGTCATTTGCATCTTCAGTTTCTTCAGCTGTTGAAGCAATGTGATTCCAGTTTACATTTAACATGTGAGCTTCGATATCCCATGTTAAACCCCAGCTAATTCTTCTTTCTGGTAAACCAGCACGGCCAATTTTATCAACGTTCGGGTAACCGATGATATCTGGTTCTTCATAGCTAAGTACTTCTGACCAAGCAAACTTAGAACGAAGTTGACCTGCACCACCTAAGTCAAATACAGCGTTTAGTTTGAAGTCTAAACCATCTGTAGAGAAACCAGGGATGTTAGCCATTGGCGCAGTTACAAGTAATGAACGACCAGTTGGATTACCACCACGGTCTACAGATACTTGGTCATAACCAGCTGCGTTATCATTTGGATTTTCAGGGTCACCTAAAAGGCCCGCTAACTCAAGGTCAAATACGTCTTGTGTAGATAGAGAGCTAACTTGGTTTGTGATTTTAATATCATAGTAGTCAACTGACATATCAATGTTATCTGTGACGTTATAAACCACACCGAAGCTAACACTTTCTGACTCTTCAGGCTTTAAGGAATCAGTACCAATGAAGTAAGTTGTATGTTGTTGAGTACGACAATCAGAGCGTGATGTACCCGCTGATGAACATACCACAACGTCTTTAGCTGATGAAGCTGACTCTTGTGGTGCTTTATATAAATCTTCTAGCGTTGGAGCACGGAAACCTTCACCCCAAGCAGCACGTAACACTAACTCATCAAATGGTTGATACTTAAGTGAAACTTTAGGTACAAATGAAGAACCTACATCGCTGTAGTCATCATATCGTGCAGCTAAGTTAAGCTCTAATGTATCAATCACAGGGATTAACATTTCAGCAAAAACAGCTGATTCTGTACGATCACCTGCTGCTGAACCACCAGCAGTACCGATGATGTTTTTCGCTTCGTTTTGAGCTTCAGCTTGGTCAAAGTAATCAGTTTCGCGGTAGCTAGCACCAACGTATAAGCCAAGTTCACCACCTGGTAAAGTAGCTAACTCATTGAAGCTAACGCCTGCAGTTACTTCACGTAATGTACTACCAGAACGACGGTTACTGTTTGCAGCAATATTCGCTAATTGCTCAGCATATGCCGATTGATCAGGGTCGCGAGGATCCCAACCATCAACAATTGCATTTTCTACGCTTGGGCGGTGAACATAGCCTTGGCCCCACTCGTTCATTTCATAACGGTTATAGTGTGCATCAACGTGCCAGTCGATCGTGTCACCCATACCATTTAGAGATGCACTCCAATCAGCCATGTTACTAACTTGCCAAGTATCACGTGAAGTACCTACGTTATTAAAGCGGTAATAACCACGGTCGCCTTCGTTAACTGCCGTTAAACCTTTAGTTGTATCTTCAGCAAGCGCGATTGGGAAAGTAAACCAACCCGCAGCAGGTGCGAAACGACCAAAACTCTCGTTGCGCGAGTGTAATGAACGGAAGTTAAAAATTAGATCATCATTGATGTCATAATCAAAGTTTACGAATACTGAGTCACGCTTCGTTGATGCAGCGTCAGCAGCAACCGCAGTGTAATCATAATGACAGCCATCATCATCTGGGAAGTCTGGAGCATCGTTATGATAAGCAAATGCTGAACCATATTGAGAACAATCTTGACCAGTGATCATTGGATTAAACTCAAATGTTTGCATGTCTAGGATGTTACGGCCGTACCAGCTTTGACCTGTTGTACCAGCGAATGTACCTGAACCATCATCTGTTGCACGAGAGAACCAACGGTCACGAGCAAAAATGATATCACGCTCGTCATGCTCATAGCTGAATACTAAGTTTGAGTTTTCAGATTTAAGGCCTGTGATAATTGAGAATGATGATTCATCACCACCACCATCACGGCTTGGAGAACCCATACGACCCTGAACTTGAACACCTTCAAAGTCTTTTCTTAAAATAATGTTTACTACACCAGCGATCGCATCAGAACCGTATACAGCTGATGCACCATCACCCATCACTTCAATGCGTTCAACAGCCGCAAAAGGAATGGTATTTAAGTCAGCTGCACCACCACCCATAACAGGTGAACCTGGCATTTTCTTACCATTGATTAGTACTAGTGTTCTAGAAGAACCTAAACCACGTAAGTTAACTGTTGCCTGGCTTTGCGCAGTACTACCTGATGATGGTTGAATTGAGCCAAATGAGTTGAATGTTGAGCGGTTTAATACGTCTGCAACACTTAGTTGACCTGAATTATCTAAAGATGCACGGTCGATTACAACTACAGGGTTTGCACCCTCGATATCTGTACGTTTAATACGTGAACCAGTAACTTCGATTCGCTCAACTTTTTCTGCACCTTCTTCTTCAGCAGCAAAAGACGAAGCTGAAAATGCAGCAGTTGACGCTGCACCAAAAGCAATCGCTAAGCGAACTGCTTTTGAAACTTGATTATTTAACATTTGATTCTCCCTGGTCATATCCATGTTATGACTTTATTAATTTATTTTAACCCCTTAAAAGGTACTAGTACCTCATAAGGGGATTAAATACTAATATTAGGGACAACTTTTGGTCAACAGTTTTTTAACCATTGTTTTTCAATGTAAATTTTAAGTTTCACCTGTATATAAAATTAGAGAAAAATCTGATTACATATATTTCACATTAATTTATATATTCGAAACAATAAAAAACCCAGAACAAGATCCACACCTTGAATTCTGGGCTTTTTATATTTTTTTGATAATTAATTATTTCAAATATCTAGCCAAAAACTTTTCCATTTTTGTATAAAGCTCAACTTTATTTTCTTGCTTTTGAAAACCATGGCCTTCATTTTCTTTCATTATCCACTCATCATCAGACAAAATTACTCCTTTTTTTGCCAGTGCATCGCGTAGATCTGTCGCATGTTGCTTAACTACACGGGGGTCTTTCGCACCTTGTACTATCATTAATGGCGCTTTAATTTTATCAACATGTTGCAACGGTGACATTCGTTTCATTAGGGCTTCATCAGATGGATCGCCTATTTGCATTTCCAGCACTTCGCGTTGCGATTCCCAATGCTTTGGCAATGTTTCAAATAATAAAGACACATCTGTTACGCCAACGTAATCAATTCCACATTTGTAAAGTTCAGGAGTAAACGCAAGGCCTGCAACTGTGGCATAGCCGCCGTAACTTGCACCATAAATACAGACTTTATTTGCATCAACAATTCCTTCAGAAACCAGATAGTTAACAGTGTCTGTAATATCATTTTGCATTTCTGCCCCCCACTTGCCGCCATAGCCAGCTTGCTGAAACTTTCGACCATAACCACCTGAACCTCTAAAGTTAACCTGGACTGTCGCATAGCCTCTACTTGCAAAGAACTGAGCTTCAGGATTAAACCCCCAATAATCTCGAATTCCGAAGGGACCACCATGTGGATTTACGATGAGAGGTAGCGCCTTACCCGATGAGTTTTTAGGGATTGTTAGATAACCATTTAATGTTAAGCCATCCCTACTTTTAAATTCGATCGGCTGCATTGGCGACATCGCTTTGGGATCTATCCATGACATTGGGCTCAATAATGCTTTTAAGCTATTGTCATTTTGATTAAATAAATAATACTGCCCTGGATCGGTGTCACTCGCTGCATAAACAATATTGAGCACTTCATCATCAGAGCGACTGGTAATTGTCACAACTTTATCGGTAAATGCTTGCTTTAATGAGGTCATCATTTTTGCAGTCTGTTCATCGAAATATACTTCTTCAGGGTATTTGTCAAAATAACTAATTGCCGTTAGTTTTTTACGCTTTCGCGAAAAACTCAGCGATGTGACATCGACGTTATCATGGGCAAATATTTGTTCACCTAACTTGTTCGTTTCTGGATCAAAATAGAATATAGCTTTGGTATCACGGTCTAGATCGGATGCAACGAACAACTTTTTATTATCAAAATCAAACGCCAATGGTTCAATATTTGCTTCTTCGGCATTGTATTCACGGAGTACTTTAAATTTTTCTTCACCTTTTCCTTTGTAAAGTAAAGTACCTTTTAAACCTTCAATTGCTAAGGCACCCCGTACCTCGCCATCGTGATCAAGCATCCAACCTTGAACATTCCCTGGATTTTTTGCAATCAAGTCCATTTTGTAATTACGCTCGTGCTTACGATCCCAACGACTATCAAGTGGTAGCTTATACAAATCTGGAGCAACGATATTTCGGCCATTATATTGCACCAGAATATGCTTTGGATCGTCTGGTAATAAATGTACAACTGACGCTGAACGTATTCCAGATGCACCCACTTTAGATCCAACTAACTGTATTACCTTCGCCCGTTTATTGTGAGCATCAATGGCGTAAATACTAAAAGCTTCATTACCATTACTATCTAGTGTGAAAATAATGTCATCATCATTCGCCCAAGAGAAACTATTGATATCTTGTTCATCAAACTTTGTAATAGGCCTCGCATTTTTAAAACCATCAACTTCCATTACAACTATATTTCTACGTTCGTTGATCGGCGATAAAACCGCAAGGTACTTTCCATTTGGAGAAAGTTGCAAGTTGGAAAACTTAGGCGTTTTAAAAAAGTCTTCAATTGCGATGTCCTTTGCTTTAGCACTTACATCCATTGATACACTGATCAAACTACTTAAAAATAAAAACCATATTATTTTCATTTTAATATTCCATTTAATTATGACGATAAATATTTAGGTAATTTATAACTTAGTATTTCGCACAAAAAAACCCTGCTACAGCAGGGTTTTAAGAGCTTATACTAATTATTTTAGCTTAGAACTTTTGTTCTAAACGAAGGTACATTGAACGACCTGTTTGATCGTATAATGACCAGCTTGAATCACGGTAATCACGGAAGCCGTCATACCAAGAAGGTGCTTTCTTATCAAATACGTTGTTAACACCTACAGAAATTTTAGTATTTGTTGGTGCAGTGTATGTGAACTGAGCATTATGCTTGAAGTATGAAGGTACATCAGCAAGGTAATCAACACCCCACTCTTCGTTACCTGACTCTTGAGCGCCTACGTAGAACATAGTCCAAGAAGCACTGTAATCTTCATAAGAGTAGCTAACACCTAAATCAGCTTTCCAATCTGGGTAATCTTGAAGACCAGCATAATCAAACGGTTCTGCATCTTTATCAGCTTTCTCTTCAAATTCCATAACTTTAGAAACGTTTAGCATAACGCCAAAGTCACCAAAGCTAGTTTCATGCTTGTAGCGAGTTGAGAAATCGAAACCAGACGTTTGTAGTGATGCTTTATTGATATAACCTGTGTAGATGTAATCAATTTGGCCAGTACCATTAGCACGGTCGATAGCGTCTGGAGTAGAACCTAAACCACCTTCTTCTTGTTCAATACGTAGAAGTTCAGTCGTGCTTACGTCATCGATACGGTTCTCGTAGCTGATATCATAGTAAGTTAATTCTACTGCTAAGCCATCAACGATATCCCATACGAAACCAAGCGTTGTAGAGTCACCCGTTTCTTCAGTAAGGTTTGCATTACCACCGAACCAAGTCGCTACTTGCTCACCAGCGTCAGAACAGTAACCTTCTAATGCTTGACCAGGGTTAGCATCACACCATGCTGTATCACGTACAGTTGGGAAGCTTAATGCATAAGATTGGAACATTTCGCCCATGTTAGGAGCACGGAAAGACTCACCCCAAGAACCACGGATTAATAATGTTTCAGTTGGACGCCAAGTAACACCTACTTTTGGAACAACTTTATCGAATGTCGTGCTCTTTTCACCAAGGTTTGTCATACCAGACTGTTCGTATTTCTCATAACGACCAGCTACTGTTACATCAATTTCGTATGGTAAGCTTGCTTGGATTTCCATGTAAGCAGCAGTACGGTCACGAGTTGCGTATACGTCATCACCGCCTGAACCACCAGAGATGAAACCATTTGCAGACTCAGGGTCAGATACTTGAGTGAAATCAATTTCTTCAAACTCAGCACCCACTACACCCGCAATAACGAAGTCACCATTATCAATGAACGTTGTAGAAACTAAACCATCAATTTGTTGGCTTTCGTAACGACCTTCGTAAGTACCAGTGTGCGCTGCGTATTGGTATAACTCAGTTAATTGAGTGTTCCATTCTTCGTAGCTCATACCTGAAGTATTTAGGATATCGTACTCACCCGTGTTAATTGCATTTTGTAGCATTACGTCATTAACTAGGTTGCTACCAAAAACGTTTGTTTTAGAAATGCTGTTTTGATAGTTGATTTCCCAATCAAGACCATTACCGATGTCAGTGAAACCCTCAAGACCTAATACGATGTCTGTAGTTACAACTTCTGTTTTAGTATCACGGTTACCAATTGGCACAGAACGCATGTAAAGACGGATATCTTCATCTTCTGGGTTATATTGGTTATCAGCATCCATCCAAACTGCACCCGTAGATACTGGCGTACCTGCGTAACGTGAGTTTGTTTCGTTAAAGCTTGCCATTGCACGACCAACAAGACGAATGTTGTCAGTCAGTTCATAGTTGAAGTTTGTTAAGAATGAGTTATTTTCTACGTCTGGATAGAATTTTGTTACGTTACCGTAGTTATATAAACAACCACCAACGCCGTTCTCATCCATAGCATTTACTACGTCAGCTGTTTGGTCACAAAGCTCAGGATTAGAGATGTAGCTTCCTGAACCATTAATTCTGTAGTTTGGAACGTGGCTATAACCGCTGTACGCACCGTACGTAGGATCGTCCATCGCCCAAATTTCTTTGTCGAAGATTGCATTGTCACGTGAGTTTTCATACGTGAAGATGATGTTACCTTTTTCAGATGTGTAACCTGAAGTAATTGAGAACGTTTTGCTTTCGCCACCTTCAACTTTAGGTACTTCGTAATCGTACTTAACACTTACGCCATCAAAGTCTTTCTTAGTGATGATATTGATTACACCAGCAACAGCAGATGAACCATAAACAGCTGATGCGCCATCGCGAAGGATTTCAACACGCTCAACAACAGCCATTGGGATGATTGATGTATCAGCCGATGAACCAGAAGATGAACTTGTACCAGGCATACGACGACCGTCTAATAATACAAGTGTTGCGTCAGAACCTAGGCCGCGTAAGTTGATGTTAGAAGAAGCTGCACCACCTGCACCGTAACCAGATACACCTTTCCAAGAACCGAAAGAGTTAGAAGCAAGGTTATTTAAAACGTCAGCAACTGTAGGCTCACCTGAAAGGCTGATTTCTGCCGCTGATAAAACAGTTACTGGAGAGCTGTTCTCAAGATCGACTTGTTTAATGCGTGAACCTGTAACTTGAATGCGCTCAACTTTTTCTGCGTTTTCTTCATCTGCAGCAAATGTGTTTGCAGAAAATGCAGCAGTAGAAACTGCACCAAAAGCAATCGCTAAGCGAACAGCTTTTGAAACTTTATTATTTAACATTTGATTCTCCCTGGACCATGTTATTCATGGAATATTTATAGTTATTCAAAAAAAATGCATATTACGCAGTAATTTTGAGCTTTGATAATAATACTCGCAACTCTCCAAGGTCAACACTTCAGTAACGCAAAAGTCCAACTTTTAACAATAAATAAAACATTACACCAATTAATAGAACTTTATTAACACCATCGGACACCTTTAAATACAAAGGCCGGACCATCATTTACAACAAGTTACAAAGATAAAAAAGAATTTAATTTTTCAGTACTAATATAGGTACTGGATATGATGGGTTAACTTATTGCAAAAAATACAACAAACAACATCGGGAGTTCCCGGTATTTTTTATCTTAATAAATAAAAATATGCTATTTTAATACCCTACAAATAAGACGAATCCACAATAAAGATAGGCAAAATAGTAAAGATATGTAAAAAAAGGACTGAATGATGCAAAAGTTAATAGAATGAACATTCTATTAACCAACTAGACTAACCCCTTTTAAAACCCCAAACCCCAAAACCTCTTTATTTATTAGAATATTCACATGGTTACAGGCTATTTTAGGTACGTTTAAACTTGAAAAAATTGTAACAATCGCTGATAGTAAGATTGTTAAAACAACAAGGAAAAATCATGTTTAAACAATTATTGTTAATTATATTTACTTTTTGCTCACTTCCTTTGCAGGCAAAAATTAATGAAATACCTAAAGAGTTTTCTGACTTTAGCCTTAATCGAGATATTAAAATCTCCTATGAAGACCTTGATAACTTACTTGAAATGACCGTTATCGACATGGGCATGTCAGACAGAAGCTCTCGTAAATCCCAAGCTTCAATTGGCACGCGCATGAAATCACACAAAAACAACGATACTGCGCTTGAAGCAAACCGCTTTTACTTTGAAGGCGTTACAAAATCAGAAATCAAAGACGGCTTTCACAAAATCAGAGTTAGCTTAGAGAAGGTGCCAAGCGAGGTTTCTCTAAATGACTTAAGTCTCGATGAGCAATTAGCTTATTGGCTTAACCTTTATAATACCGCGATGGTTGAAAAGTTGATTGATCACTATCCTGTTCGCGACACAGAAGATCTACTTTTTGGTGATGACTCAATTCTAGATGAAGAGTTTTTAACGGTTGCTGGTTACAAACTCTCATTGAATGATATCCAACATAAAATTGTTTTTGAAAAGTTTGGTAAAAAGAAACCTATCGTTATGTATGGCTTCTATCAAGGTAACATTGGCAGTCCAAATTTGCGTAATGAAGCTTATAAAGGCAGCAAGGTTTACCATCAACTCGTTGAAAATGGTGAGGAGTTTGTAAATTCAAACCGCGGTATGCAAATAAAACGTAAGGACCGCCTCTATGTTTCTAAATATTATGAACAAACAGAGTCTTTATTTTCAGATTTTGAAAGTGACTTACGTGAACACCTTGCCGATTATGCCGAAGGCCAAATGAAAAGTGATGTTAAGTACGCCAAGCGCTTTAAAATTGACATTGAAGATTGGAACATTACTGATTTATACGGCACAGACCGTGACTATGGCGGTTCAGCGTCAACAAACCCGGCAGCAATGCTAAATGCTGTAGTCAGTAACTCTGCTGTTCCACTTGGGCCTGAAGGAAGTGGCGCAGGTATAGGCGCTGTTAACGTGAATCACATTACAGACTCTATCATGATGCGCACTATGGATTTTGGTCGTTTTTCTCCTGAAATGTTAGAAAAAATCAAAAAGCTTAACTTAAAACGCCAAGACAATAGTGGAACCGTTGAAATTAAAGACATTGATTCAAACAATTAAAAAATAAGGCCGCTCGTCAGATGTAAGTGCGTGAGGCCTTTTTAACAAGGAATTCGTTATGTTAAAACAATTTCTATTAGTCAGCGCGATTTGCTTTGCAACACAAACCTCAGCAAAACTAGACACATTGCCTGAAGAGTTTTCTGATTTTAGTTTAGATCGTGATATCACCATATCCTACGATGATTTAGATATGCTGCTTGATATGACAGTAATTGATTTAGGCCGCTCCGATAGACGGTTTCGTAAATCTAAAGCGAATATTGGTACTCGCATGCGTGCACATAAAAATAACGACACTGCGCTAGAAGCTAACCGCTTTTTCTATGAAGAGGTTACTACATCCAAACTAAAAGAAGGCTTTCATAAAGTACGCGTTAGCCTTGAGAAAGTGCCTGATCAAGTGCCTCTCAATGCTCTTGTCCTTGATGAACAATTAGCCTATTGGCTAAACTTATACACGACAGCTCTCTTAGAAAAGCTGATAGAGCACTACCCTGTTATAGATACTCAAGAATTACTCTTTGGAGAACAATCAATACTTGATGAAGAGTTTATACATGTGGCGGGCTATCAGTTGTCTTTAAATGATATTCAACACAATATCGTATTTAAAAAGTTTGGTAAAAATAAACCGATTGTTATGTATGGATTTCACCAAGGAAATATCGGCAGCCCAAATTTAAGAAAAGAGGCTTATAAAGGCCCAGAGGTATATCACCAACTGGTCGAAAATGGCGAGGAGTTTGTTAATTCAAATCGAGGAATGCAAGTTAAGGGCAAAAATAAGCTTTACTTATCCTTATATTACAAACAGACCGAAGCACTGTTTGACGATTTCGAAAACCAATTAAAAAATCATATTGAAGATTACACCGAAGGAGATTTAAAGAACTCAGTTGAGTTAGCTGATAATTTTCAATTAAGCATTGATGATTGGGGAATTAATGACTTATATCGCACAGAGCGTACTTTTGGCGCATCAACAGCAACAAATCGGGCAGCATTACTTAATGCCGTAGCCAGTGCGTCTGGTGATGTAGGTGTAGGTGCAGTGAATTCGAGTTATATATCCGATGCGTTTATGGAACGAACTGTTGAGTTTGGCCGATTCCCTCCTGAAGTTTGGGAGAAGTTAAAGCAACTAAATACCAAACGTAAGGAAAATAGAGGTTCAGTAAAGATCAAAGACATTGATTCAAACAATTAACAAAATAAGGCCGCTCGTCAAAAGAATGTGACGGATGGCTTTTTCTGAACAGGGAGTTCACTATGATCAAACGAATTTTATTAGTTACCGCAATTTTCTTTACAGCACATTCGTCAGCAAAACTAGACACGCTACCTGAAGAATTTGCCGATTTCGGCTTAGATAGTGATTTAACAATATCTTATGGTGATTTAGATCAGTTACTTAAAATCACGGTTATTGACTTAGGCCGCTCAGACCGAAGTTTTCGAAAAGGTCAATCAGGCATTGGCACACGTACGCGAGCACACAAAAATAACGATACAGCTTTAGAAGCAAATCGTTTTTATTATGAAGAAGTTGTAAAAGCAAACCTGAAAACTGGTTTTAAAAAAATACGTCTGAGCCTTGAACAAGTTCCTGAACAAATCCCACTTAATGAGCTCGTTTTATCTGAGCAACTGGCTTATTGGCTAAATTTATATACCACAGCATTATTAGAGAAACTCATTGAGCACTACCCTATCTTTAGTACTGAAGATTTATTATTTGGTGATAATTCATTACTTGATGAGGAATTTATTACTGTTATGGGACATAGCCTGTCTTTGAATGACATACAACACAACATTGTCTTTAAAAAGTTTGGCAAAAGTAAACCGATTGTAATGTACGGCTTTCATCAAGGGAATATCGGCAGCCCAAATCTTCGCCCAGAGGCCTATGTAGGAAGCAAAGTGTATTACCAACTAGCAGACAATGCTGAGGAATTTGTTAATTCTAACCGAGGTATGCAAATTAAAGGGAAAGATAGACTTTACCTATCCGTCTACTACCAGCAAACAGAAGCCTTGTTTGACGACTTTGAGCAAGATTTAAAGTCTCATATTGAACACTATACTAATGGCTCTTTAAAAGATGCTGTAGAGTCATCTAAAGGGTTTAAGCTTACAATAGATGACTGGCATATCGTGGATTTATATCGCACACATAGAGCCTATGGCGCTTCTTCTGCTATTAACAGGGCCGCGCTAGAGGGTAAAGGAGGAATGACATATGGATATCGTGCAGCAGACGGAAGCTATATCACCGATCCCTTAACGAAGCGGCTAGCTCAATTTGGTCGATACCCACCACAAGTTTGGAAGAAAATTCGCAAGCTTTATAAACAAAGAGAACGCATTAAAGGTACTGTAGTAATCAAAGACCTTGATGCAAATCAAGAGTAACATTTTACTTTAGCGTACACCCTGTTAACATAAAACAAAAACAAGGTGTACGAGTGAATAATTCATTGCAAAAAGCGTTGCAGGCATTCAATCAACAACAGTATATGCACGCACTTCAACTCCTTTCTTCACATACAAACAAAACCGCTGATTGGTATACATTAAATAGCTTATGTTTATCTGCTGTAAATAGAATTACCGATGCAGAGCAGTGCTATTTGCAAGGTTTGCGTCTTCATAGTAAAAACGTTGGGCTTTTGGATAACTACACCAACTTACTTTGTAAACAAAAAAAGTATGCGGATTGTATTCAGTTTTGTGAATACAACACAAATTCTTTGTCACTTGAAAAACCAAGACTCAATTACATTGAAAGCCTAATTAACCAAGATGAATTACTCAAAGCCGAACACTTCATTAAAGAAACATCTCCTTCGCAAAGCACATTAATTCGGTACCACTGGCTCACTTTAGAGCTTTACGAACGCTTTGGGGATTTAAAGCACATTGAAGATTATTTCCGCACTGAATTACCTGCGCAACTAAAAGGGCAATTTCATTTCATTTATAAACAGGCATGTAATTATCGTAATTTAGGTAAATTTTCCGAAGCATTAGCCCTATTGCAAATGCTTTTAAAACAGCAACCCAGCGCCGAATTACATTATATAGTGGGTTGTACTTACTATGATTTGCAGCAATATGAACAAGCACAAGCGCACCTAAAGGCATGTTTGGAACTGGCACCTAACTACGTACCAGCTCATGAAAGTCTTAACAAATTGTACTGGGAACACGCACAGAGCGAGTTAATGAGCTCGTACACCCAAACTTTTAAACACTATGATGCGAATCCGGTGCTGATCCACTCTCAAATTGGCCAACTATTGCAACTCGATAAGCTTGAGGAAGCTTTATTAGTAAGCTCTGAAGCAACACAGAGCTATCCGCAAAACTTAGATCTACTCCATGCACACAGTATCATTTTAGATAGAAAGGGAGATGAAGAAACGGCATTCTCACTCCTTCAGCGGCTAGTAAAAGAAGCACCACACAATGCCCGCTACAGTATCGATTTAGCAAATTTTTACATACAACAAGGCGAGTACAGCTCAGCGATTTCTCATTTAGAAACGGCAGTAAAATTTAATCCCAATAACCAAGAGCTGTGGGCTTATTTAAGTATTGCTTGGCGCTTATCGAATAATGATAAATACCATTGGTTAACTAACCTCGACAAATTCGTGAAGGTAATGGAGCTCCCTGCTCCGGCTGGTTTTAAAACCTTTGCTGATTTTAATCATCAGTTAAAAGAGCTTATGATTAGCCTACATACCAATAAACTGCAGCCATTAGATCAAAGTGTACGAAGTGGCAGTCAAACACAAGGTCACTTACTCCAGCGCTCTAATCAACTTATTGATTTATTCAAGACATCAATGTCGCAATGTATTAATCAATACCTGACGCAGCTTCCAGAGGACGTTAACCACCCTCTGTTAGCACGAAACCACAAGCGCTTTGTTGCCAGAGGTAGTTGGTCTGTAAAGCTAGAAGAAGGTGGTTTTCATGCTAATCATATCCACCCTCAAGGCTGGTTATCCGCGCCGAGTTATATTTCTATTCCTGCTGAGATGAGTAAAGATGATGCCACTAAAAATGGCTGGCTAAAGCTAGGAGAAACCAGTCTTAACTTAGGAGAGCGAGAATCAATTGCTCGTGAAATATGCCCAGAGGAAGGTCAAATTATTATATTTCCAAGCTATATATGGCACGGGACATATCAACTTAAGAGCGATAGCCCAAGGCTAACGATTCCTTGTGATATCATGCCGTTAAAATAATTAAAAAGACCATCTTCATGATGGTCTTTTCCTGTAACTAATCGCTATTTATTTAACAGTGCTTTTGCATCCAGATAGGATTGTTCACTGCCCTGTATATGCTCTAGGTAATTTTCAAATCGTCCTGATGATGATTTATAAAGAGGTTTTCTTACTTGCCATACACTTGCTGTACTTACCGTGCCAGTTTTATGATGAAATCGCTGGGCTTCATCAGTGTATTCTAACCCTAAAAAACTAAACAGCGGCTCTAACACCTGCTCAGGTGACGCAACAAGTAAATCATAATTCATCGTAAAAATATCATTACTAAAGCGCGACTGCCAATGTGACTTAATGCGTTGCTGCTGCTCATAGTGATGCAAAGTGTCATTCAGAGACACTGCGTAGTTTAAGCTCGGGCCTAAATGTTGGAAATAAGCTGATAAGCTATTATCTTTGATATCTCGCTCAGTCCAAATGATCTTCGCATTTGGATATAGCTGCTTAATAACGTCTAAATAAAGGTAATTTTCTGGGCGTTTATCTGTAACGTAAAGAGCACCTTCGGCTCGAAGAGTTAGTTGCCCGTTATAACCATTTATAAACTCAGGATCTTTAGCCTTATTTGCAAGCGCCTTTTCATCACTAATTAAATTGAATAGCGATGAATGTAAATAGGCAATCTCACCACCTGCTGCTATTTGCTCGTTAGAGCTGATAATTTGTTCAATCAGTGTTGAGCCAGAACGAAACATACCGCAAATAATGATAGGCGTAATAGAGGTGTTCGCTGCTTGAAGAGTGATATTACGCGCTAAGGTGTAGTCGGTTACCGCTTCAATAGACTGGCGATCATAAACTGGTAAATACTTTTTATTGTATTGATTTGCTTTTACATAATAGTGCCAAGCTTTCTGATAATTTTTGCAATCATTAAACACTTTACCAAGTGCATAATAAAGATCAGCACAGGCAATATCATCTAACTCTCGTTGCAATATAGCTAGGCATGCTTGTTCGTAGTTAGTCGCATCTTGTTCAGAAAATGTCTCGATGTCAGCCATCCTTGCTTGTGCCATCGCGTTAAATGCATCTATCTTTAAAACCTGTTGAAAGCCTTTTTTCGCTTTATCTTTATTACCGAGTTGTTCATGAATATTTGCCAATGCAAAGTTGGCTTGCAGACTCTTATTATCATGACTAATCGCTTGTTCTAAATACTGTATTGCAACACTCGGTTGATGTAATTGTTCATTATGCACATAAGCAATTTCAATTAAAGCGGGTACTTTAAACTGCTCAGATAATGTGAGGGCTTGCTCGAGAAAGCGTATCGCTGCATCGGCGTTACCAAGCTTTCGTTCTATATTACCTAGCTGAAAACAGATATCAGCTTGCTGCGGATTTGCTGTATATAAAGGTAATAGCGCGTTTTTTGCAATTTCGAACTCACCACAACTTAAACTTATTTGCACTAGGGTCAGTACGTAATCAAATTTTGTTGGAGCAATGGATACCAGTTGCTGGCAATAAGCAATGGCTGTTTCAGTGTCTTGTTGCTGCATAGCAACTTTGAAAAGGATCTGTAACGCTTTTTCAGCTAATTCACTGTTATATGTTAACGGTTTTAATAATTCTATCCCCTGGCTAACTTTACCTTGCTGAAGTAAAGCAACAGCTTGGGTAAACGCGTATTGTTCTGATGTCATTGTTTCCCCATAAAAAAGCTTTCCCATAAAAAAAGCGAGCCGAAGCTCGCTTTATCATACATTAATTAATTCAAATTAGAATTTTAATGAAACGCTTGCGTGGAAGTAACGACCTAGCGTGTCGTAGTAACCAGCAACTGCGTTACCATTTGTAGATAATGTACCGCCTACTAGTGGTGGCTCTTTATCTAATACGTTGTTCACACCAACAAGAACACGTGTGTAGTCATTGATTGTGAATGAACCTTTAAGGTCAAGGTAACTTTGTGAACCAATACCATCTTGAACTAAAGTGTCTGAACCTGTGTAGTCATTAACTGCACTGAAGTAACGCCATTTAGCTGTTGCTTTCCACCAGCTGCCTGTGTCGTAGCTTGCGCTAAGAACATGACGCCATTCTGGTTGTGGGAAACAGCCGTTATCTAGTGTATCAACACAGTCGTAAACTTCACTTACACCAGGAATATCTTCAAATTCCTTAGTCATCATGTAAGTACCGATTAAGCTTGTAGAAAGCGTACCGCCACCAACTTCGATGTCGTAGTTTGCACTTAAGTCGATACCTTCATAGTGGATGTTACCTAAGTTCGTGTTCGTTGCGATAACTTGACCAGAACCGATCCAAAGGCTACCGCTACCTGGTGTACGTTGTACGTTATCACAGAATAGTGCATCACCCGTTTTACCACATTGCTCAACGATAAGCTCAGGGTCGATGTTGCCGATTGCATCTTCTAAGTCGATATCCCAGTAGTCGATTGAGAAGTTGAAGTCTTCAAACGGGTTACCTACAACACCTAGAGTGATTGTATCTGCAATCTCAGGGCTAAGCTCTGGGTTACCACCGAAGAAACCATTGTATTGGTCCGCTGGGCTCTTACCTACGTTACCGTATTGAGAAGCTGAAACACCTGTGTTCGCACACTCAGCTTGGGTAAGTGAAGGAGTTGCTGTAGCACATGGATCTGAACCAGCCCATAAACCTTGGCTTTGTTGAGCGAATAGCTCACCATTGTTCGCTGCACGTACTGCACGGTTGTAGCTTGAACGGATCTTCCAGTTTTCAGTTACGTCCCAGTTCATTGCTACTTTATAAGTAGGCTCTGAACCTGATGTGCTGTAATCAGACCAACGATAACCTAAGTCGATTAATAAGCTTTCAACGCCAGGTAAACCTTCAACGATTGGTAAGCTTAACTCACCGAAGTACTCAGTTACATCATACTCACCGTTAAGGCTCTTAGTAGGACCACCTTGACCAAGTAATAGACCTTGCGCATAAACTTCGTCAGCTGTACGACCGAATGTTTCTTCACGGTATTCAGCACCGAATACTGCAGCGATTGGGTAGTCTGACGAAGGAAGACCAAAGTCAAACTCACCAGTTACGAAACCACTTACGATGAACTGTTCTGTTACACCGTTAAGAATAGCTGTACCAGTTAGAGCAGCTGCTGATTCAGTAGAAACACCTTGGTATGTGAATACTTCGTAAGGAATACAGCCATCAGTTGACGCACAGTCTTCACCATTTGCAGAAAGTGCAGTGATGATACGTGGGCCGAAGAAGTCATTTTCGTATGCCGAAGATGAAGATGTTGAACCGTATTGAACAAACGCTTCGTATGACCAAGTGTCACTGATTTCACCTTTACTACCTAATACTAGGCGGAAAGAGTTGTGCTCTAATTGGTTAACACGTGGGCCACCTTCTACGTTACGCTTACCGATGTAAGTAGCGAACTGGTCACCTGATGTTAAACCGAAACGGTCAGTTAGGTTTTGACGTTGTGCGTCTGTTAATAGCGGGCTATCGTAATCGATTACATAGTTTGTATCGAAGAACGTACCTGATTCTGCGATTTGTGCAGAAGTACGGTCACGCATGAACATAGCTTCAATGAACGGTTGGAAGTTGTCATTGATTTCGTAGTTTGCGAATAAACCTAACGTGTGACGCTCATCCGGACGCATGAAGTGGTTAACAGGCGCATAGTTGTAAACGTTACCGCTTGAAGGAATGAAGCTGCTGTCAGTTCCTAGTGTCCAGTAATCGTAATCATCCCAGTCAAATGCACCAGAATCAGTAACACCTGCGATGTAGAAGTTAGGGTTTACAGCGTTACCAGAACCACCACATGCAGTACCTGCTGCATTTAATGCACAAGATGAGTAGTCACGAGCACCTTGACGTAGTTCGTTTTGTTTGTTGTAAGTAAAGTAACCAACCGCGTGGCCTTTACCGCTGTCGAATGAGCCACCTAAAGTAGCTGAGAAGTCAAACGATGAACCGTCAAAACCTGAGCTACCTGAAGGGTATTCAAAGTCACGGTCATCCATTAGACCTTGGATGTATTCATTGTCGTTGTCGTGTTGGTATGCAGTTGAACCGATGTTCACTTCAAAACCTTCGAACTGATCGTCCATCACGAAGTTTACAACACCCGCTACCGCGTCAGCACCGTAAGTTGATGAACCACCACCAGTCATTACGTCAACACGTTTGATAAGTGCAGCTGGGATTTGGTTGATATCCGCAGATTGGCTATAGATACCACCCGCTTGCATACGACGACCATTGATAAGTACTAGGGTACGTTGTGAACCCATACCACGTAAGTTAAGCGTAGCAGTACCAGAAGCACCATTTGATTGGAATGCAGTGCTTGAAGCTTCAAGTTGAGGCAAGCTGTTCATCATGTCTTCAACACGAGTGAAACCAGCTACTTCGATTTCTTCAGCTGTTGTAACTTGTACTGGGCTTGCAGTTTCGATATCAGTACGTTTGATACGTGAACCTGTTACTTCAATACGTTCAACTTTTTCTACTGCTTCTTCTTCAGCAGCATAAGAGTTTACAGAAAACGCAGCTGTAGAAGCTGTACCAAAAGCAAGCGCTAAGCGAACTGCTTTTGAAACTTTATTATTTAACATTTGATTCTCCCTGGACCACTATATTGTGGCTATATTTAGCATAAGCTTGTTTATTATTTGTATCGCATCAGGACTGCGACAAACAAATAATAAACAAATAAAACAAAATATCCAGCCCTTTATTTACAATTTTTTAATGAAGCACCAAAAAGTTTACTTTTTCTTGTTTTATGAACAAAAAACACACAAATAAGCGTTTAAACCGAGCTTATCGATCATTCATCGCAATAAACAGTCAAAAAAATGTTAATTTTTCTAAAAAAGCTGTATCTGACGGTCACTTAGCGGCGCAATCTTAGTACCTAAATTAACAACAATCATTTCAGCTATTGGCAATAATTGCTTATTAACATAAATGCCATAATCGTAATTATGTTGCCCGTTGTAGTACTCAGCGCCAGTAGCGGTGTAAACATATTCAATTATCTGACCGCGTTGAAAGGTAAGATGGGGATTATCAGCTAAATGTTGTTTCGCTGCTTTTACATGGGGAGGGATATTTTTTTGATAATCAGTTAAATGCTGACCTAAGCGTTTTCGGTAAACTAACATGGCGTCGAATTCACCCGCATAGAGTTTTTTAACATATTTATCAAAGGTTTGAATTATTAATTCTTGGCTATAATTTTCGCCGAATAAAATCTCAAATAATTCTGTTTGAAACTTATGGGCAAGTTCAGTCCAATCACTTCGAACAGTTTCCATACCTTTGAAGACCAATTCTGAAGTGCCATTTTTTTCGACTTTTCCTACATAGCGCTTTTTTGAACCCATTGTTTTGCCTCTAATTGTGGGCATAAAAAATGGGCTGTAGTGGGTTTCGTACTCAATTTCTAAGAAACTGTCTATTTTATAGTCTTGCTGCAAAACGAGCTGCCAGCGTTTGTTAATTTTTCCTGCCAGTTTCGTACCGATTTCATTACAGTTTAGTGAGTTTAGATCATCATCAAGCTTCACAAACGTCGAATCAGTATCACCATAAATGACTTCATAACCCCACTCTTCTATCCATTTTTTCGTTGTTTGCATGATTTCATGGCCACGAAGGGTAATAGAACTCGACAATCGAGGGTCATAGAAGCGGCAGCCTTTTGAACCAAGTACACCATATAAACTATTCATAATAATTTTGATCGCTTGCGATAACATAGGGTTGTTATCGTCTTTTGCAATTTGTCTCGTTGCAGCAAGCTCTCTTATCAATTCAGGAAGGTGATGTTCAGTTCGTGAGAACAGCGCCTGATTAAATCCCTCTATCGCACTCTGTGGTTTTTTTAACCCTTCAATAAGGCCAAGTGGGTCGATACAAAATGTGCGCATTATTGATGGATACAGACTTTTATAATCAAGCACCAAGATATTTTTATACAGACCAGGTTGCGATGACATGACATAACCACCTGGACTGTCAAAACTTAACCCATGATCGCCTAAATTAGGGGCGACAAAGCCACTTCTATGTAAGAGCGGCAAATAAAGGTTAGTAAAGGCCGCTACTGAGCCACCCATTCTTTCTAACTCAAGTCCGGTGAGTTGGCTTCTTACAACGGCAAAATCGAGTAACTTTAATTTCTCAAAAATCTGCAGAACTAAAATACAGTCTTGTCTGTTGTAATTAGCAAGAGACAGTTTGTCTTCATTAAACTGGCGAATAATTTCTTCTAGGCGATTATCTGTGCTGATCAGCTTTTCTTCGCCAAGCTCAATACTTGCTACATTAGCAAGGCTAAAACTGTCGTAATGATAAGTGGCGTTTTTTAGTGTATCAATACCATCAACAACTACGCGACCAGGTATTGTTATGCGGGTGATATTTCCTTCCCGTACACGTAGCTTTTCTTTATTGCGTCCGAGCTTTAACGAAAGGCCAAGTGCCTCAGCTCTTGCGTGAAGGACACGAAAGTCAAACTCAATCACGTTCCAGCCAATCAATACGTCAGGGTCAATTCGCTGGATCTCAGTCTCAAATTGAGAAAGCAGGTCTATTTCATCTTCACACCAGTTAATTTGATAATCTAGATCTGGGGTAGGCTCTGGGCGCCCTATCATTAACACTTTGTCTATGCCGTCTCCGACTAAGCCAATAGAAAATAGTACGCCTTCCCCATTACACTCAATATCAATAGAAATATGTTTAAAATAAGGCCTAAATTCATTGTTTGGTTTTAATTTTGCGTTTGTTAACAATCTATAGCCACGGCGAGTTTGAACTTCCCCTTTAACCCAAACTGATCCTTTAATGAAACGTTCCATCAAAAATCTGTCAATTGGCCTGACATCATCTTCAAACAGCAATATGTGTGAACTTTTTAAAATCTTAATGGCACGGTAGTAGTCTTTTAATGATTTGAAATAACAACAGATCACCGATTGATTTTGGAAGTTTCTTAACTTTGCATCGGCAAAACGAACATGAATGTTTTGACTTTTTAATAACCGCGTTGCTGCAGACACTTGATTTTCAGGAATGAAGAAAACCACTTCTTGATGCTCAACATGCACTTTTAAAGGGCCATGCTCACACCAAAGCCAAAACACGAAACTAACCCCTGATGAGCTATCAAACGCTTCTTTAGAAAGGATAAAACCTGTATCTGTAACCATTTACTTCAAATATCTATCACGGAAGGGGTATAGTACACCCTAACAACATAAAATTATAAGAGCCAATTATGAGCCCTATTGATGCGATTAATACCGCAAAAACACTCGTTGCTACAGAACCAGATAAAGCCAAGGCAATGTTGCTAGAAATACTTAATCAACATCCTGAATACCATGATGGCTGGGCCTTACTCGCTGATATTCACAAACGACTTCAAGAGCATGAACAACAGCAAAGTGCATTAAAACAGTATGAAATGATCTATTGGTTTAATAAACAACTAGAAACTGCGAAACAACAGTTAAACAATCAAAACCCTCAGCAAGCACAGCAAATCATCCAGCAATTATTACAATTAGTACCTAATGAATATAGAGCACTTGAAACGCTAGCTGACATTGCCTTTAAAGTAGGTGATAGTAAAGCGCACTTGGCAATATCAAAGCATAACCTTGAAAACAACTCGCAAAAACAAGCTGTTATAGAAAACTACTGTCAAGCCTTACTGACTACCAAACAATTTAATGAGCTAATCTCTTTTTACCGCTCGTCGATTCCTTCACCGACATTATATATAGAGAGCTTATTAGCGATCGCTCATGTAAAATTGATGCAGTTTGATCAAGCCTCAGCCATCTATAACAAGTTACTCGATGCAAATTATTACCCAGCCCAATGCCACCTTCGCATTGGCAACATAGAAAAAATAAAAGGTAATACTGAGCTTGCAATTAATCACTATAAACAATCGCTGCAACTAGATAATAAACTAGGTGAGGCTTATTGGAATTTGGCAAACTTAAAGACATACGTTTTTGACAACGAAGATATCAGTAACCTAGAGCAGCTCACACAAGCTGCTAAACCACACCTAAATAGTGCCCAATTCTACTTTTCGCTTGCAAAAGCGTATGAGCAACAAGGAAACTTCAGCTTATCATTTGCAATGTTAGATAAAGCAAACCGTATACAAAAGTCATTAACGCCATACAAGCCTAGCGATTTCTACTCTCGCTGCAAAAAACACCTAACGGAAAAACCAGTTGCTAACAATAACTCTGATGACTCTGTACAACTGATTTTTATCGTCAGCTTACCGCGTAGTGGCTCTACCTTAGTTGAGCAAATTTTAGCAAGTCACCCTGATGTTGATGCAAGTTATGAACTAACTGAAATTAATGCAATTGCGCGCGAGCTCGAGAGTAAAAAGCGCTCAGCTATGCCTTATGGGCTTGATGAACTTTCTGATAAGGATAAAGCACATTATGCCGCAAGATACATGAACTTTATTGCCCCGTTACGCGGAGAAAATAAGCTATTTATCGATAAACAACCCACAAACTTCCATCATATTGCATTGATAAAAACCCTATTCCCGAACGCTAAAATACTCGAAGTTACGCGAGATAAAGCCGCAACAGCATGGAGTTTATACAAACACTCTTTTTCAGAGGGACATGCTTATAGCTACGATTTCACATCCCTTGCACAATACATAAATGATTATACAGACTTAATGTCACACTGGGACACGCTCTATGCTGGCGAAATTTATACAGTCGATTATCAAAACTTGGTTAATGATTTTTCCAATACGGTGGCTGAATTACTACGTCATTGCAATTTAGAGATGCATGAAAACTGTATTAATTTTTATAATCACCAACGTCCAATAATGACGCCAAGTTCTGAACAAGTAAGGCAACCGATTTACAAAGATGCTCTAACTCAGTGGTCAAACTATAAAGTTCACCTCGAGCCCCTGTTAAAGCTTCTAAAATAATAATCGAACAAGTCGCTTGTAGTTGCCCAGTTAAATCTCTAAAATTCATTACTGTAATTATATACATACTTTAGGTTTTCTGGGCATGCTTTCTGACTCTTTAAAAAAAACAATTCGGCAAATTCATAAGCATGTTGCTGATAACCTCACCGATTACCGCCCTCGAAGCAGCCAGAACTATTTAGTTGCCGAAATTGCAAAAACGCTGGCTGGCGAATATCACAAGAGCCAACGAATTTGTGTTATTGAAGCAGGCACCGGCACCGGCAAGTCGCTGGCGTATTGTCTAGGGGCATTGCCTTTGGCGATGGCCAAGAAAAAGAAATTAGTGATTTCGACGGCAACCGTTGCCCTTCAAGAGCAGTTAATTAGTAAGGAGCTGCCTTTTTTTAAAGAGCACTCTGGCCTCGACATTAAGTTTGATTTAGTGAAAGGTCGACAGCGTTATATCTGCGCACAAAAACTCAGTGCTGCTGTAAATGGCGACAGTCAAACGCAAATGGAGTTTATGCCGACCCTATCATCGCCGCTTTCAGATATGGAAACCAAATGCTTAAAGCAACTTTATGATGCTTATTCAAAAAAGCAATGGCAAGGCGACCGCGATAGCTGGGCTGATACTATTCCTGATAAAGTGTGGAATTTAATTGCCTGTGATAAGCACTCATGCCAACGACAAATGCGCGCTCATCAGCTCTGCCCTTTTCATATGGCGCGTCAGCGTCTGATGCAAATGGATGTGCTAGTGATCAACCATTCTCTATTACTGGCTGATCTTGATTTGGGTGGCGGTAAAATTCTACCTGAACCTGACGATACGATTTATGTAATCGATGAAGCGCACCATTTAGCGCACATCACCCGCGATTTTTCTTCTGCTGCAGCAACCATTAAAGGCACCATAGATTGGCTCGACAAGCTGGTTAAATTTGCTGGTAAAATGGCTAATGTGCTCGTAGGTCAAAAAGCGATTGGGCAAAATTTTAAGCTCAGTGACAGTATCAATGATGCTGGTAAAAACTTAAAAGTGGTGCGTGATATTCTTGATAACGCAGACTTTAATTATAACAGTGATGACACCTATCGTTTTGAACATGGTGAAATCCCTGCTTCTTTACATGCCAAAGCAAAAGATATTAGCGATGCCACCCTTGATGCCCTAAGAGCACTCAACAAGATGCATGACACCTTAGTTCAAGACGTAAGTGATGGCGATATAAAACCTTATGTGGCTGATCCAATCTTGGCTGAAAGTGGTCAGTACATTAATCGCTTAGAGTTATTGAACAAGCTGTGGTTTAGCTACGCCACAAAAGGCGAAGGTATTCCCCATGCGCGATGGATAAAACGCTTGGAATATAAGAACCATCACGACCATTTACTCAGTGATTGCCCTATTGAAGTTGGCTATTACCTAAAAGATAAATTATGGAATCAATGTGCGGGTGCCGTACTTTGTTCAGCCACCTTAACTGCATTGGGTTCATTTGATCACTTTGCCTATGAATGCGGTCTTGCCAAAGAAGAAGGCGTAAAATACATAAAAGTCCCTTCTCCGTTTGATTACCCAAAACAAGCGACGTTGCATATTCCTGCAAGTCATATTGAGCCGACCGATAAAGCGTTTAGCGACCACTTGGCTGAGCAATTACCTAAGTTCCTTGATGATAAAAAAGCTAATTTAGTGTTGTTTGCCTCTTATTGGCAAATGGATCATGTTGTTAAAGCGCTGCGTAGCAAAGGAATTGAGATCTTAGTGCAAGGTGAAATGTCTCGTGAAACACTGTTGAAAAAACATAAAGCCAATGTAGATTTAGGCCGTGCTAGCTATTTATTTGGCACTCAAAGTTTATCTGAAGGTCTTGATTTACCAGGTAAGTACTTAGAAAACCTGGTAATAACAAAAATTCCATTTGCGGTGCCTACCTCACCAATAGAAGAAGCTCAGGCTGAGTTTGTGCAAAGTAAAGGTGGCAACCCGTTTCTTTCGATAACCGTACCTGATGCGGCAAAGAAATTAGTACAAAGCTGTGGTAGACTGCTGCGCAAAGAAAATGATCAGGGTCGCATTACTATCCTTGATCGCCGACTAGTGACCAAGCGATATGGCAAAGCCATGCTCGATACCTTGCCACCTTTTAAAAGACAAATTGATTATTAATGTTTGAATTAGCTTTAGACCCAACAACCTGGGCACTATTATGCGCAGTCGCACTAGCAGCGGGCTTTATCGATGCAATTGCAGGCGGTGGTGGCATGTTAACAGTACCCGCGCTATTAACCGCAGGCTTACCGCCCCACCTCACCTTAGGGACCAATAAACTTGCAGCAAGTTTTGGTTCATTGACGGCCAGCGTAACGTATTTTCGTAAAAAGTTGTTCAACCCACGGTTTTGGGCTGCTTCCATTGTTGCAACAGCCATTGGTGCACTCATAGGTACTTTAGTGGTTGATTACTTAAGTATTGAATTTTTAAATAAATTACTACCGGTGGTGATTATTTTAGTCGCTTGTTACAGTTTATTTGGCAGTTTAAGTACAACTGAGCATAACGAGTTACCTGAGCTTGATGGTAAAACTAAAGTTAAACAATGGCTGCAAGGTCTAGGACTTGGTTTTTTTGATGGCTTAGCAGGCCCAGGTACTGGTACCTTTTGGACCGCATCAAATAGCCTATTATATAAAATGAGCTTATTGCTTAACTGTGGCCTTGCCCGTTCAATGAATTTTGTTTCAAACTTTATTTCATTGATCACCTTCGTCGCGCTTGGTCATGTGAACTTTTTACTTGGCATCACAATGGGCTTTTTCTTAATGCTAGGTGCATGGCTAGGTGCACATTCAGCAATTAAGTTTGGTGGTAAAATGATCCGCCCAGTGTTTAACACTGTGGTTATAGTGTTAGCATTAAAGTTAATCTATGAGGCATATTTATAAATGCAATCAACTGCTTTTGATAAACTACGGTCACAAATTGAACGGCTAAAACAGTTAGCCGTGCAATTTGATAAGGGTAATTTATTTGCAAAAAATCGCTACATGCAAGCCCAACCAAGTTTGTTTGATAAAGCCGTGTTTAGCACAAAAAGTATGAAGTTAGCCGACTATGTAACCGAAATTGAAGATGAGCTTAACAGCCTGCCGCCAGCTGAGCATCGCCATGCCTATCAATATGCGCTTGAGCGTATTACCCTTCAGGTAGAAGCGGTGTTTAATGTGATCAAATCAACCCCGGTTTGGGCTAAAGAAAATAAATACAGCTTTAAGCCAAAAGCAAAGCCACAGGTTTACAAGCAAGCCGTGCAAAAAATCATTCAGTCATCTCATGAATTGTATGACGAACTCAAGCAAAACCATGAGTTTGAACGCCGCTTAGTTTTGATGATCGAAGAGCGAAAGCTTAAGCTCGACGCAGCAAATTCACAGCAAGCAACCGAAATTAATAAAGAAATATTAGCTTTACATGCAAGACTTGGTCGTTGTCGTAAAGCCATTTCTGCCACTGAAGACAAAATTCAACAGGTCGAGAAACAGCAGCTGAGATAATGTTTTACTATCATCCAAGTTATTCAGCGTTAGCTTTACCAGAGCGTCACCGCTTTCCCATTGATAAATATCGCTTGTTAAAACAGCTTGTCAGCAACTTTATTGATGAGCAGCACTTCATTACCCCACAACAAGCCACTAAAGCGCAGCTTACTCTGTGCCATAACCCCGACTATGTCGACGCTTTTTTAACTGGCAGTCTTGATAGCAAAGCAATTAAAAAAATGGGCTTTCCTTGGTCCACTCAATTGGTTGAACGAACACTTTACTCTGTTGGCGCGAGTATTCAAGGCGCTGAGTTTGCTTTGCAACAGGGTGCGGCTTTTAATCTAAGTGGTGGTTATCATCATGCTTTTACAAGCTATGGTAGTGGTTTTTGTATATTCAATGACTTGGCGATAGCCGCAGCACACTTAATTGATACAGAGCAAGCCGACACCGTATTAATCTTTGACTGTGACGTTCACCAAGGTGATGGCACAGCCGAAGTTACACAAGTACATCCCCAGATCATTAGCTGCTCTATTCATTGTCAGCAAAACTTCCCGCGAATTAAACAGCAATCAAACTACGATTTTGCTTTAGAGCATGGCACTTCAGATACTGAATACCTTGAAACAGTAAAACAAGCTTTAGCCCTAACAATTAGACTCCACCAGCCAGACATCATTTTGTATAACGCTGGCGCAGACATCGCTTCGGATGACGAATTAGGACACTTTCAAGTGAGTTTAGAAGGCGTGTACCAGCGTGACCATTTTGTATTAAGCCAAGCAAAGCAAGCAGAAATCCCAGTCTTTGCAGCCATGGGCGGTGGCTATCAACGAAATGTAAGCCGTTTGGTTGATGTTCATGGTCAGCTTTTTAGGGCGGCTGTCGATTTATTTTAAAGCTTGGTATACACTAAAAGTGACTGTTTAATTAGGCTTATTTTGTATGAAAATGCATGACGACATTCACAACTACTATGAAAAATTAGTTGTCGAAGACATCACTAAACGCAACTTAGAATCGACTTACAGTGATGATATTATGGCAGATTTATGCTGCACCGTATTAAACCAACTGCCTGCCCGTTACATCCGTTACGATGTCGACATGGAATTTTATTTACCGCAAACAGAACGTATTAGAATGGAGCAACAAGTGCAAACGGCCATCGATGTAGCGATCAGCCAAGTTGCTAAGAAAAAGGAACTGCAAAAATGAGTAATGAGTTAGATAGCGCGCCTAACTACATCAAAATTGCTGTTGATCTTATTATGCTCTTAGAACAAAACGACGTACCTGCCGAAGACGTATTAGCCGCTCTAGAAATCGTTAAATCTGACTTTGAAAAGAAACTTCCCCAATCAACTGATTAATAGTCCGAAAATGGCGAGTATTGGGGCATAAATTTGTTATGCTCAGGTTTTATAATTTAAGAATGTAAAACCATGTCATTGCCAAGTTTATTACGCCTGTTCATCCTTGCTGCTATTTGGGGCGCTTCCTTCTTATTTATGCGCATGGCAGCGAATAGCTTAGGCCCTGCAGTATTAATAGAGTTAAGAGTCGGCTTTGCAGCAATAACACTGTTTATTTTTGCGCTGTACTTACGCAAGAAACTGGCTTTCACGACCCACAAAAAGCATTTTTTCATTATTGGCGCGCTTAATTCCGCCATTCCCTTTTTATTGTTTGCCTTTGCAGCACAAACAATTAATGCATCTACCTTATCCATATTAAACTCAACAACGCCAATTTGGGGCGCCATCGTAGGTATTGTATGGACTAAAACGAAGCCCACTAAAAGTATGTTGCTTGGCTTACTGTTAGGTTTAACGGGCGTGGCCATTTTGGTAGGACAAAATAGCCTGACTATCGACAGCCAAGCCATCACGGCCATTGTTGCAGCACTGTGTGCTTCACTAAGCTATGCCATCGCATCTCATTACACCAAACATGCCCCAAAGTTATCAGCTTTTGATAATGCCCATGGCAGTATGTGGGCGGCGAGTATTATGGTACTGCCGCTTATTTTTGTTATTCCTGCCAGAGAAATGCCAAGTAACGAGGTTATGCTTGGGGTACTCGCACTCGGTGTACTGTGTACAGCGATAGCGTATATCTTGTTCTTTCGTTTGATTGATGACATTGGCCCAACCTCAGCGCTGACTGTTACTTTTTTGATTCCACTTTTTGGCATAGTATGGGGTAATCTAATTTTAGATGAGCAAATTGGTCCCAATACCTTAGTTGGCGCACTGTGTGTTATCGCAGGTACCATGTTGGTCACGGGCTTTATTCGCATCAAGCCGTTTCTAAAACGAAACACCTTGTAACAGAATGCAAATTGCATTTTTAAATACAATCTATACTCTATTATACCAATTCGCTTAATTAAGTAGTCTATTTTGAGGCAATAAAACCTCGTTGATAACAAGGCAAAAATTTCGTTATTTAGTTGTTCTAAATGAGAAATTTTTAACGCAGTTAACGACAGGTTTAATCCCTCAAAATGATTAAGTATTATAGTGAATTGGTATTGGGTACTAAAAAGGAAGGAGAAGTGTATGTCAGGTACTACCATGGTGGTGTTAATCGTGCTGATATCAGTTGGCTCTGGGGTAATTTATGATATGTATAAAAAACACCTTGAGTTTAAATCACGAACTTTAAAAAATTCAAAAGAAGCCAACGAACATGTAGCCGAAGTAACAAAAGAGCTGCAAGAGTTAAGAGAGCGTGTGCAAACGCTCGAAGCCATTGTCACCGATTCAAGCTACAACGTAAAACAAGAGATTAATAAACTTTAATTAACTCTAATTAAGTTAGCTCTAATTAAGATAATAATGCACTGTATTGTTCAAGCACAGGCTGATAATAATCGGCGTCTTGATTTAACATGCGTTGGTAATGAGCACATAACTGCTTTAAATACGTTTGGTGCTCTTTACTTGTCAGCTGCCACATTTGCTGCCCGACTCGCGTGATCGGCTGCGAAGATGACGCACTCATGGCAATGATTTCATAAAAGCGTTTGTTTTCACACACCAACTGCTCAGAGATGAGCCCCAATGGCAGTGTTTGTAAATAGCTGCGAACTTGATAACTGTGATGCACCGGGCAAACAATAAAGTCGATATGCGTATTTGGCTGTTGACTGACAATCTTCGCTAAGAACTGCACTAACAACTCTCCGCCCACCCCAGCAATAATAACTAGGTGGCGTTTTTGTGGGTCTGGTGTAATCATTGCCACATCTTGGCAATGTACCTGCCAACGACCGCGTTGCTCACTTGTAGCAAAACGTTCGAGTTTATCACTTAGTGCCTGCATCAACTCAGGCACAATATCGACAAAATGTATAAGCGGTGCTTTATCTTGCTGTAAAAGCTCAATCCCTAACAAACCGTGATCGCAGCAACAATCCCAGATCTCATCATAATCTGAATCAACCACATCAACGATGGCTGAAAGCCGTTTACTCAGTGCCATTAGTTTGCTGTTTTATAAACTAACGCTTTTAAGCTGCGATCACTGTCTACCTCAACAAAGCCATCTGTAGGAGCTAGTCGCTCAACAAAACTAATTGCACCTTGTGTATGCTCGGTAATGAGATCTTTAAACGCCTGCTCTGAAAGCTCAGGGCTATTGGCACACAGTAATAACTGGGTGTTTTCATTCAACAGCTCAGGTAAACGACGTAGAATTTTTTGATAATCCTTAGTCAATATAAAGCTGCCCTTTTGGAAGCTAGGTGGATCAACGATGATCAATTCATAGGGCGCTGATTTTTTTAGTTTACCAAATGATTTTAAAATATCGTGCGGGAAATAACTCACACCTTGCTCAAAACCATTTAGCTGATGATTTTGTTTACCCGTGCGCAGCACACCTTTATTCATGTCCATATTAATAACTTGGTCTGCCCCACCCTGCATTGCTGCAACAGAGAAGCCACATGTATATGAAAATAGGTTGAGCACTTTTGCATTTTTACTATTGGCTTGAACAAACTCACGGCCACGGCGCATATCAGGGAAAATCCCGGTATTTTGGCGACTCAATAAATCGACTTTAAACTTAATGCCGTTTTCACTCACTAAATGCTCTTGCGGTAATTCACCAAACATAAGGGCATTACGGGTGTTAATGCCGCTGCGCTGCTGGTAAACCAATGCACTCACAAGCTCAGGCGCGTTCTCTTGCGCCCATTGCCACAGGGTATCTGTTAATTGCGCAAGTGCTTGTTCTTCAATTTCTTCATATGAAACTAAAAAGAGTGCGGGCGGATAAAAATCCAAATTAATGTGGCTCAGCTCAGCCACTGAGTGGCCACGGCCATGAAATACACGACATAGTTCATTTGCAGCAAGAGGAGCCTCTGCTAAGGCATTTAAAATGGCAGAAAAATCGTTTGTCATCATCTTTAATTAATTAACTGTTGTTGTAATTCGTGAATTTCATCACGCACAGACGCCGCTTTTTCAAACTCAAGATCGCTGGCATAGGCATGCATTTTCGCTTCAAGGGTTTTGATTTGGCTGGCAATATCTTTTGCACTGAGCACTTTCTTAGACTCTTTACGCACCACTTTAAGGTTGTCTTTAGGACTTGCTTCTTCGCCCACATCCATAATGTCGGTGATACTTTTCACCAGCGCTTGTGGCTCAATACCATGTTCAAGGTTATAAGCTTGTTGTTTTTCACGGCGGCGGTCTGTTTCATCAATGGCTTGTCGCATTGAATTAGTGATGCGGTCGCCATACAGAATTGCTTTACCATTTAAGTGACGAGCGGCACGTCCTATTGTTTGTATAAGCGAACGAGTCGAACGTAAGAAACCTTCTTTATCTGCATCAAGTATCGCCACCAGTGACACTTCTGGCATGTCGAGACCTTCTCGCAATAAGTTAATGCCCACTAACACATCAAACACACCGGCACGTAAATCACGGATAATTTCAACCCGTTCAACAGTGTCGATGTCTGAGTGCAAATAGCGCACTTTTACGTCATGGTCGTTGAGATAGTCGGTTAAATCCTCGGCCATACGCTTAGTTAAAGTGGTCACAAGTACCCGCTCGTTCACTTCAACTCGTTTATAGATCTCAGAAAGTAAGTCATCAACTTGGCTGCCCACAGGGCGCACTTCGATTTCAGGATCAATAAGTCCGGTTGGACGAATAACCTGCTCTGCAACCTCCCCTGATGAGCGCTCAAGCTCAAAGTCACCAGGTGTTGCCGACACATAAATAGTTTGCGGTGCGATGGCTTCAAATTCTTCAAAGCGTAATGGACGGTTATCTAATGCCGATGGCAAGCGAAAGCCATACTCAACAAGGTTTTCTTTACGGCTTCTATCGCCTTTATACATAGCACCAATTTGCGACACAGTAACGTGTGATTCATCAATAATCATCAATGCATCATCGGGTAAGTAATCAAGCAATGTCGGCGGCGGATCGCCCGGTGTTCTACCCGATAAGTAACGCGAATAGTTTTCGATGCCTGAGCAATAACCAAGCTCGGTCATCATTTCAATATCGTATTGGGTGCGCTGAGCAATACGTTGCTCTTCTACAAGTTTGTTGGCACTGAGTAACTGAGCTCGGCGGTCTTTAAGCTCATCTTTAATTTTATCAATGGCATCGAGAATTTTTTCACGGGGTGTTACATAGTGCGTTTTCGGATAAATAGTCGCGCGTACAATGTGCTTTTCAACGGCTCCTGTAAGCGGGTCAAAAATACTTAAGCGTTCAATTTCATCGTCAAACATCTCGACACGAACTGCGTAAGTATCCGATTCAGCAGGAAATATATCGACCACTTCGCCACGTACACGGTATGTACCGCGGCTAAATTCAATATCGTTGCGTGTATATTGCAGCTCAGCAAGACGACGCAGCATATCGCGCTGATTAACGGTTTCACCCACTTTCAGCAATAGCATCATCTTCATATATGAGTCAGGGTCACCCAAACCATAAATAGCAGACACCGATGCCACAATAATGGTATCACGTCGTTCAAGTAGCGCTTTGGTGGCACTTAAACGCATTTGTTCAATGTGTTCATTGATAGAGGCGTCTTTTTCAATGAAGGTGTCGCTGGCTACAACATAAGCTTCTGGCTGATAATAATCATAATAAGATACAAAATACTCAACCGCATTATGAGGAAAAAATTCCTTCATCTCACCATAAAGCTGTGCAGCGAGTGTTTTGTTGTGCGCCATGATAATGGTTGGTCGATTCAAATCATTAATGATATTCGCCATGGTGAAGGTTTTACCCGTTCCCGTAGCCCCTAATAAAGTTTGATGCGCAAGGCCGGCCTCTAGACCCTCTTTTAATTGTGCAATGGCTGTTGGCTGGTCGCCATTTGGCTGAAATTTTGAAACTAGCTGGAAATGGTCGCTCATGAATGGCACTCCTTCATATATGACTCGCTTAATCCATCAACTTCTTTAATAAACCACTTATAAGCCAAGGTTGCAGTAAATAAGTTACCAATCGCAGCACCAATAAATAAACCACTCAAGCCCGCAAATTCACTGCCTATATAAGCAAAAGGAACATAAAAAACAAACAGGCGTACCACACTTAAAATCAGTGCATTCATTGGTTTATGCAGGGCATTAAATGAAGAATTAGATAAAATAATCACCCCTTGTAAGCCATAGCTTAGCGGTAAGATATAGATGAACAACTTAATCACATCCAATACCGCTTGCTCTTTACCAAACACATCAGCAATAAAGCCTGAGGCTAATAGCAACACTATATAAATAGCGAACTGCCAAATCATCACGAATTTCAGGGTTTTTGTGTAGGCTTCTTTCACTCGTTCAAACTTACCTGCCCCAAAGTTTTGACTCACAAATGGCGGTAAGGTCATTGATAACGCAAGCACCACAAGGCTTGCGATAGATTCAATGCGACTACCTACACCAAACGCCGCAACCGCTTCAGGACCATGTTTAGCCACCAATGCTGTCATGACCGCCATGGCAATAGGTGTCAGCATATTTGCACCAGCCGCAGGCAAACCAATTTTAAGAATTTTACGAATCGAACTAAGCGGTGTTTGCATACCAGAATGCAGGCTTAATAAGCCATTTTTTACCGCAAGAATGTATAAAATAATAACCACCGCAACTGACCATGCAATAACACTGGCAATCGCAGCACCTTGAATACCTAGGGCAGGAATAGGCCCAAATCCAAAAATAAGCATAGGGTCTAAGATGGCATTAATGAGCCCCGCTCCCCCCATGACAATACTCGGTGTTTTGGTATCACCACTGGCTCTGAGCACTGAGTTGCCAACCATAGGGGTAATTAAAAATACACTCCCTAAGAACCACACACTCATATAGTCGTGGATAAGCGGCAAGACTTGTTCACCTGCACCTAATAACTTAAAGATAGGCTCTATTAATAGATAGCCCACCACAGAAAGACTAAACACCATCACCACCGACACCAGTAACGACATGCTAGCATCAAAGCGTGCTTCATCTAATTTATCGCTACCGAGAGCTCTGGCTATCACGGCTGAAGTGCCTATCCCTAAGCCGATTGCAAGGCTAATTACAGTAAAGGTTACAGGAAAGGTAAAACTGACAGCAGCAAGAGGTTCGGTGCCTAATAAACTAATGAAGAAGGTATCAACCAAATTAAACATCATCAGAGTGATCATTCCGAAGATCATAGGAATGGTCATTTTTTTCAAGGTTGGCAGAATGGGTGAGTTTAAAAGATCAGGTTTAGTTTTGCTCTGCGGTTTCACGCTCATGGGAATACTTTGCCTCTTTTTCTGAACCTGTAAGTTTAAAGCATCCTTCCCTTGCAAGCTATGCTTTATTAACAGAATCAAAATTCATACACAAAACTATTACTTTTGACGCTTTGACATAAAAATAACGGCCAACCCCAATAAAAAACAATATAAAAACAAGTTTAATAGCTTTGTTACAATTAAAAGGCAGCTATCGCTGTTTTTTTACACAATAAATAGCGCCATTTCATCGTCACGAATAAATTTACTCATCAATTCAGCAAGGCTTCAGATAAAAACAATAACCCTATGATTTTTAAATAATTAAAAAAAATGAATTAAATACTTGAAATTGCTGTAGCCCTCGAAAATCCTAGCACCATAGCTGTTCTTAAAGTTTAATAAACAGAGTTATCCACAGAAACCGTGGATAACTCTCTAGAAGCCGCAAATATAAAGGCTTTTAAGGCGGGTGTTTATCACTTAATACTAAGAATACCAAAGCCTGTTGTTTTAACCCTTTTATAAGTTTCTCGAAAAGAACGCGCAAAAATTGTTCTACCGCTATGCAAAGTTAACTATGACAAGAAAAGATTAGAACGGCTTAGGATACTAACCCATTGATATAAATTATTAAAAATAAAATTCCAGCAATGCCGTGAAGGGTATATTTCACTTTTCCTAAAAAATTACACGGACTTTTGCATGCCCAATAAAGTCAATTGTTCGAAAAAAACGGCGACTGTTGATCCCTAATAAAAAGAATTAGATTTGATTTTGACGATGAGAAAAAAACATTGCATTAATAGTAATTTCCTCGATTTGGTAAAGAATATCTATGCAAAGAAACTTTTTTATATTTTTAAAAAACGTACCGCTGCTCAAAAAGCATGCAAAAAAGCCAAGCTTTCGACATAGATCCCCCGCTGCTAAGCAAAAAATGTTGAGCTTTTCAGCTACATTTTGCTCAGATCGAACATAAAAACATCGAATAAGCTTCTTTTTTGAATTTATGAAGTTTTTATGTTGACACTTTGCAATGCTGTCATTAATATTTCGCCCCGTTGAAAGGCATGACGCTTCCCCCTTAGCTCAGTTGGTTAGAGCGACGGACTGTTAATCCGCAGGTCCCCCGTTCGAGTCGGGGAGGGGGAGCCAAGTTTTTCAATCATAAACGTTTCCCCCTTAGCTCAGTTGGTTAGAGCGACGGACTGTTAATCCGCAGGTCCCCCGTTCGAGTCGGGGAGGGGGAGCCAAGTTTATGAATATGATTGTTCCCCCTTAGCTCAGTTGGTTAGAGCGACGGACTGTTAATCCGCAGGTCCCCCGTTCGAGTCGGGGAGGGGGAGCCAAATCATAGCACCACACTACTCTATTTAGTTCCCCCTTAGCTCAGTTGGTTAGAGCGACGGACTGTTAATCCGCAGGTCCCCCGTTCGAGTCGGGGAGGGGGAGCCAACTCCACGAATCCATTAAACTTTTTATCTACTACTATTCGTCGATTGTATTAGACTTTAAAGCACTTATAATCTAACCTAATTTTAGTTTATTCTGTATTATGCTTTAGAATACAACGACTATACTTAAAGCAATCAATCAAGGAATTGATTCCTTCCTTTAGGCTTTTAAAAGATAAGAACATGGCTGGCTTTAAAAAACTAATTTTCATACAACTTATATCTTGGTTGCTGTTTGCACTTTTGGGCGGTTACTTTATTGCACTAAGCTTTGATAGCGCAGTCAGTGATGCTCAGCAAAAAGCACAGCGTGTCGTAAACGCATATATAAATACGCAAACAATTGAACAACTTGCACCAGAGAAAATTCAAAAAGCATTTGCCGATGGCAGTACCTTTTCTAAGCTTGTGATCCGTGATCAATCGGGTCAAGTGGTAGGCATGGTTGAATCAAGCCAGTCCCTGCCCTTGTTTGCAGAAATAGTTAATAATAGTTTTAATTCAATTCGTCCTCAGTTTGCCGTAAACCAAACATCCGACATTAAAGTCGAATTCACGATTAATGCGCATAATCTTGCTAGCCTCTTACAAGAGTCTTTATTCATTGTCATTTTGATTTCAGGCCTTATCGCCCTACTTCCTATTATTTATATGAAGAGCATGTTTCGCCGCCTTAATCGTAAAATTAGCACCACGATTTCGGATATCGTTGACATTTACATTAACCAAAATCAAGTTAATGGCGACCTTGAACAAGCAATGGACACCACGCGTCTAAAAAAACTAAGCAAAGATTTAATTCCTTCTTTCAATCGTCTATCGCATTTCTTACAAACTAAACATGATGATATTCAAAACAATGCGCTAAGCATTAAAAAAGAAGCGTATAAAGATGTAGTCACAAACCTTGGCAACCGTAATATGTTTGTTGAGTACTACGAGAAGAATATTGAAAACGCAGAAAAAAGTACCTTTGGGTCACTTGCCATGGTGCGTTGTAGCGAATTGCAAACCATAAACCAAACCCGTGGTTACCAAAAAGGTGATGAATACGTAAAAGGTGTGGCCGATATTATTAAACATATCAGTGGCACATACACTGGCAGTCAGGTTTTTCGTTTAAATAGCTCAGATTTTGCAGTGGTATTGCCAAATACCCCACTTAAAGAAGCAGAGCGTTTCGGTGACAACTTACAATCACGCTTTACACAGTATCAGCAAAACCAAGAATTAAGCTCAGTAGCCAATACGGGTATTGTCGGTTACGAAAAAGGTAAGCCGCTTGGTGAATTGTTATCGATTGTTGATAACGCAATGAGCATGGCGCAATCAAAACAAGCGAACGCATGGCATGTACAGCGTGAAACTGACTTAGTTAATAATGCCAGTGCTGGTTTTGGTAATCAAAACTGGCGCAAAGTGATTAACGAAGTAATAGAATCAAAACGTGTACACTTAGTGATGCAAAACATTATGCCGATAGGTAAAAGTGTTAAAGCTTATGCTGAGATCCAAGTGCGTTTTAAAAGCGCAGAAAACCAAATGCTACCGACCGCCTCTTTCCTGGCTATGGCTGAAAAATTAGAAATGGCAATGGAAATTGACCGCTTAATTATCGATAGCACTCTGGAAAAGGTCAAAACGCGTAACTTCTCTGAAAAATTCTTCGGTATTAATGTTACAGCTTCAAGTGCTCACAATGATCAATTTGTGATCTGGCTAGAACGTCGACTTTTAAAAGACAGTAATATTGCCTCAAAACTGGTATTTGAAGTCAGTGAGTTTGGTTTACAACAAAACATTAAAGCAAGTAAGCGCTTTATCGATATGGTTCACCGTGTTGGTGCACGCATCACTGTAGAACGTTTTGGTGTGGGATTAACGTCATTTAAATTCTTTAGAGACTTAAAACCAGACTTTATCAAAATGGACGCAAGCTATACTCGCGGCCTTGAAGAAGATAAAAATAACCAATACTTCATGCGCTTAATGGTGGATTTAGCTCACCGCATTGGTGTGAGTGTATTCGCTGAAGGTGTCGAAAGCCAAGAAGAAAAGCATATTATCGAAACGCTGTGTCTTGATGGTGTGCAAGGTTATTACATCGAAAAGCCAAAAGACATTTAACCCCCTCTTAAAGGCCCAAAAAACCTTACTGTTTTTGGGCCTATTCCAGCTATACCCAAGCCACCTCAAGATGCAGAATTCAGCGTTTCACAGGTGCTTAATATCAAGGCGTTACTTTGCAACAATGGTAGTCCCTTTTAAGAAGTAACAACGATGAGAGTAAGTGCCTGTGAAACGCCCAAAGGGTTG
>NZ_PNCP01000048.1:0-23184 GCF_005886115.1 Pseudoalteromonas sp. S4492 | reverse complement strand
CTCGCATCTCGCATCTCGCATCTCGCATCTCGCATCTCGCATCTCGCATCTCGCAACTTTAATCTTCTTTCTTTGCTTTTTTCGCGAGAATTTCAACTTCGGCTTTTTCAGTTACACCTGCCATACTAAGGGCTGTGCTGCCTACCGATTCATATTCCAGTTTGATTTTATCGAGTTTGGCGTCGTTCTTGTCTGGCAAACTTAAGCTACGTGATGACATTCCTTTGGTTAAAACACCAAGGTTATCAAATACTTTTTCTTCACCGTTGTTCATAACGACTTTAATTTTTTTAAGATTCACCGTGCCATGAGTGCATTTGATTTTAATATGGCTGTAGTTGCTGCTGGTGATTGGGTTAACGGTATCGGTTTCGCTTTTGTAGCTGACTTTTTTCTCAGCAATCGTTTTCCAGTCGTCATCACTTGCTAGGCTTTGTACGCTGGTTAAGGCCAAAAATGTGGTTAAAGCGATGAGTTTGACTATTTTCATTTGATTCCCTCCAAAAGTTATCATCATTTAAATTTATAGCATATAAACAGATTGGTTGCCTATGCAAAGTTCATAAAATAGAACCAAAAGCATTTTTTAATCGTATTAACTAATACGTTATAAATTCACCAACCTTAATCAGCATGCTATGCTAGTAAAGTGTCTATAAATTTATGGATTTTCAATGAGATATTACTTTTGTTTAGTGGCTTTTTTACTTTCGACTTCGTCAATTGCCAGCGCTCTGCTGGATGTAAAGCCGAGCAATAAAACGCAGTTTTTGGCACTGATAAAAGACAAACAAGGTGATTACAAAACAAAAGAGGGCAGTGATGCGGTTTGCCAAAACGCATCTTTTTCATTGATAAAAGAATCAACGCAAGGCTTTAGCTTAGGGACGTTAATCGATTTTAGTGACTTACATAACGGCACGCAGGTAAAAAAGATACCACACTTTTGCGTTGTCAGTTCGAAGTTAAAATACTTTGTAAATGGCATTGTTAGAACCAAGCGATATTTTCGCTGTGAAAACGAAGACGATAACGGTTCAACAACTGAAGATCTGCGTTTTAAAGATAATGGCAATATTACTTATACACTGAGTAAACCTGATGTTTCTTGTGTGTTTGAAAAGCAATAATAGTTTTCCTCATACAATTTTAAGCCTATGATGGGCTTTATTTTTAATTGAAAATCTTATGACTAGCCAACTTATTCAAGCATTTTTAGTGCTTGCTGCTTTTTACATAGCAAGCCTTATTATTGACCGCGCTATTAAACAGTTTCAACGTCGCTTTGATTCAACCGCTCTTGAAACTTTTCGGCTTATTTCTAACTCGCAGCGCGCTATTTTATTATTCATAGGTATTGTGCTGGCGTTATCGAAACTGGGTTTTGACGTAGCCGCGTTAGTTGCCGGCTTAGGCCTAACAGGCTTTGCATTGGGTTTTGCGTTGAAGGATGCTATTTCAAACCTAGTAGCAGGTGTGATGATTGTGCTTTATAGGCCCATTAAGCTTGGTAATTACATTGAAGTGAGTAATTCAAAGGGCATTGTTATCGACCTTAATCTGCGCTATATCACAATTAAAGGCGAGGGAGCGGTGCATTTAATTCCTAACTCTTTAATTTTAAGTAATAAAGTGTCAATCATTGATCGCGAAGACGATTAATCACAAATCTTAGCCATAAAAAAAAGCAGCCTAGGCTGCTTTTTTAAGTTTTAGCAAATTACATTTGAGATTGCAGGTAATTCTCAAGCCCTGCGGTTTTGATTAACTGCTGCTGTGTTTCAAGCCAATCAATCTGTTCTTCTTGCTCATTTAAGATGTTATCTAGCGCTTCACGGCTGATGTAATCTTTTTTCTCTTCAGCAAGTTTAATTGCCGCTTTAAGATCAGGTAATGAATCCAGTTCAAAGCTCATATTCGCTTCGATCATTTCTTCAGAGTTTTCACCAATACGTAGGCGACCTAAATCTTGTAGGTTTGGTAAACCTTCTAAAAACAAAATACGCTCAATTAAACGGTCAGCGTTTTTCATTTTTTGAATAGATACTTTGTAATCAGCTTTGTCTAATTTAGAAAAGCCAAAATCTTTAAACATACGAGCGTGTAAAAAGTATTGGTTAATACCTACTAATTCATTCGCTAATACTTTATTAAGTGCAGCAATGACGCTTTTATCGCCTTTCATACAATTAGCCTCTATTCGCCCATTTGAGATTGATGGTAGTTTTGGCTACCAATTTTGTCGATTAGACCAAGCTGTTGTTCTAACCAGTAAACATGATCTTCTTCTGTATCAAATAATAGCTTTTCAAGCACTTCGCGTGATTGATAGTCTTTTTCTTCTTCACAGATTGCAATTGCTTCTTTAACACAGTCAACCACTTCTAGTTCAAGTGTTAAATCGTTTTGCATCATGCTTTTCACGTCTGAGCCAATTAATAGATCACGACGTTTAGTCATGTTTGGTACGCCTTCTAAAAATAGAATACGTTTGATCAACCAATCAGCGTGATCTTTTTCTTCTTCCATCTCGTGGTTAAGACGCTCATACAGCTTATTTAGGCCCCAATCATCGTACATACGAGAATGAATAAAGTATTGATCTATAGCGGCTAATTCGTTTGCGAGTAGTTTGTTAAAACTATCGATGACTTTTTGGTTACCTTTCATAATGCTGTCCTCGAATTCCAAGTTGCGGTAATTGTAGTATATAAAAACAAGATTGCAAACTTTTTCCTTTGTAAATCAGTTGTTTACTATTGAGTGTGATTCTCGTTTAAGTTTGCGTTAATGGTTGATAAATGAACAATTTATCGTTTCTATTCTTAAATAAAAAAAGCCCTTACTAAGAAGGGCTTGTTGTTCTAAACAAAATTTAATTTAGAAACTATAGGTTGCACCAAGTGTCACTGTAGTACCTAAACCTTTAATGTTATAGCCACCGTAGGTGTATGACTGAGCGCGGGCAGGGTAGTAATCATTGTTAAATAGGTTTTCTACCCCCATAAACGCTTGCCAGTTATTGCTAAAGTTATAACGACCGCTTAGGTTAAATAGGTTGTAACTGCTAATTGGCCCTTGGTCGCCAACATAGTCGCCGTCTGCATTTGGTTCAAAGCGTTTGCGTGAACCCACATATAAATAACTCACCGTAAGTGATAACTCATCATTAGGCTGCCAATTTAAGTTAGCAGTGCCTTTTGGTGGGCTTATTTGGCGCGAACCTAAGTAAATGTCGTCTTCGGTGTTTTTACCTTCAACATAGCTGTAAGTTGCAACCAGTTTTAGAGTTGGGTTAATTTTATAATCAACTAATGTTTCGTAACCCCAAATCTCTTGCGGTGCACGTACCGGCTCATAAACACCGGTTACTTCATTAAAGCTATTCGTGGTGCCAAACTCTGATGTACTGCGGTAAGCTGCAAATTCAAAACGTAAGTTATCAAACTGTGAGGTAAAACCAATTTCATAGTTATCGATGATTGATGCTTCTGTTTGAATTAAACCAATATCGTTTACCGTTGCAGCACGTAATAGGCGGCCAATATCTGAGATATCAGATCCTTGTGAATAATTGGCAAACGGGCTGAAGACCTCAAGTAAATTGTATTTCACACCCACGTTATAAGTGGTTGCATCGTAATCTATGGTGTCACCTTTTACACTAAGCGGCACTGAGCACTGTGTTTCAGAGCGGCAAAGCTTTAAGGTTTCGTAGTCATCAACGGTTAAATCAATGCTCTCTTGGCGCACACCCGCTTTAATAACTAAATCATTATTGATAACCCATTTTGTTTGTAAAAAGCCAGCAAGACTTTCCATATCCATTTCTGGTACCCAAACACGGCCATCAACAAGTGGCTGAGACGTCACATCATTCAGTGCATCCAGGCCATAAATGAAGGTAGCTTCAACATTGTCAAAATCAACAAGGGTATTGAAGGTAGCGCGTGCCCCTTTCTTTTCAGAGCGAATGATTGATTGGCCGCCTTCGTAGCCTTCGTCTGGGTTAGCTAAGTTTGTAGAGAAGAAAAACACATTCTCGATGTCTTGCATGTAAAGGTCGAGCGTCATTTGGGTATTAGTAAACAGGGCGTAGTCTGTGTATTTTAAGGTAATGTTTTCGTTACCGTCTGGGCCTTGTGGTTTACCTTGCTTTTGCAGCTCTTTAGGTACATGGATGGCATAGGTTTTTTCGCCATCATTAAGATCCCCTACAACATCCCCTAAATCGGTTTTTTGTTGAGAGCTAAAGTTGTTATAGCTAAATTGCAGTTGCTTCTCATCGTCAAAATCATAACCAAGTTTAGTGAAGTAGTTTTCTGTTACTGCATCAGATAAACCGTACTGTAAGCCCAGAATATCGCCTTCGGCGTCACGTTGAACGCCATTTTCTTCGTAACTTGCGGTGAATAAATAGCTAATTTTATCAGCACGACCATTAATTGCCGCAGAGACTCGCGCACCAGCGCTTTCTTCTAATTTAACTGCACTAAAGCGTGACGATAGGCTGATCTCACCTTCTGGCTGACCATCACTTGTTGCTTGTTTTGTGATGTAGTTGATAATACCGCCCGATGCACCATTACCATAAACAGAGGTAGCACCTTTAATTACTTCGATACGCGCAATGGCACTTGGATCGAGTGTTTTAACTCCTAACGAGCCGTTTCTGAGAGGTGTAGATTGTGGCACCCCATCAATCATCACAAGTGGTGCACGGCCGCGTAAACTCTGACCTGTATTACTCGAACTACCTGTATCTGGTGCAAGGCCTGGTACCATTTGCGCAAGTAAGCTTTGTAGTTCTGGATTAACTTTTAAATGCTCTTCAATTTGCTGTTGGCTAATAATCGTGACGGAGGCGGGTACTTCATCAATGCTTTCAAATACACGGCTGCCTGATACAACAACGTGTTCCATTTCTTCTGCGGTAAGTTTTTTATTGATGGCATCATCAGCAAATGATTGGCTGCTTAGTGCAAGAGCGACCAGAGTCAGTGAAGTTTTTAACATGCTTGTCCTTGTTAAATCAGTATTTATTATTTGATTGTGCGGCAGTCTAAATGTAAAGAAGTGTAAAGGCAAGGCTAATGATAATTATTTGCAATAATAAATTGGCAGGTTTTAGTCATTTGTGTTTGCATGCTTAAGCCAAAGGGCTTAAATGGAGAGTCATGATAAATAGAGGATTGTCGTGTTTAATAGTAAACAAGTAACTGCAGATTAAAGCGGCTTTAGCTTAAAAAACGTTTCAAGTCATCAGGTATAGGCATTGATTTGAAGGGGCTAACATTAGTGCCGCCGGTGTTACCGAGTGGAACCCATATGCGCGAAAACACAATTGAAGCAGCCATGCGAGCAAACTGACCAATTATTTCCTTGGCATTATGGGTTTTAAAACCAATTTTACACATCCACCAATGCGAGTAAGTATGCGCAATGATATAGCTTTGACCCAGAATATGAGCTCGCTCTAAGTGATAAAAAGCGGTTGTGTAATCTGCTTTCTCATAACTCGTTTTAGCCAATATCATTTCGGTGTTAAAGGCATGTTTGAGCTCACTATTCATGGCGAATGTCATTTTCAGTAATGGTTGTTTATTTGTAATGCCGTTTGTACCAAAAGTAAACACCTGAAATCGTGAAAAATAACGGTGACAAAGCAAATAGTAACCACATTAATTGCACAATAGGGCCTGCAAAATCACCAATATGAAACTTATATTTAAAGTTCCAAGTTTGCGTGGTCCAAGAACTTTGGCTGGCATCATAGCTTGCAACAATATCTGCTGAATATGGGTTTGCCCATACCCAACTATAGGCATGGCTTTCACCCGGGTTCTCTATTCTAAAACCAATATTATCAGTTGGCTTTTTCGGTAAATAAATTCTAAATAACTTACCTTCAGGAAATACAGTTTGTGCGTTATCAAACGCTTTTTGAACTTGAAAAGGCGTATCCGCTAAAGGGGGAATAACGGGTGGCGGTTTTGGTCTATCTTCAACTGTGCCTTGCATCACAAATTCTAATACGGCTTTGGTTTGTGGCTTCCAGTTAAACGCCATACCTGTGTAAGCAATTAAAATGAGTGGAATTAAAAAGTACACACCGAGAACGGTATGCAGCTGATACATCAGCACTCTAATTTTTGCTTTACGTTTAATAGCCAAGCGTTTGATACGATTTTTTGGCTTAACCCAAATATAAAAGCCGAGCAGAATTTCAATAATAAGAATTAGCGCACATACCGATACCCAGTTTCTTAACGGGCGGTTTTTATCGCCATCTTCATAAAGCAGCCAGCGGTGCAAAGCCATGGTAAAGCCATAAATCGTAGTGTAGTAATCGTACTCATGTAACACTTGTCCGTTGAATGGATTAACACTCACATAACGGTTGTTTGCTAACTGTAATTGCCACGCAAGATCACTTCGCTGCTCAGGCATTAACAGGGTAACCGGTTGTTTGGTTGAAGCTGAAACATGTTTTATGAGGCTATCAAAATCAAGTGCTGAAGCCGCTGGCGTTACAGTCCATTTATTGCTTTGAGTAAGGTATTGAATGTCTTTTGCGTAAATAAGCAATGCACCGGTCAAACTTAAACAAATCAAAAATAAACCGCTTACTAAGGCAAGCAATAAATGCGTACGACGTAACCACAACTTCAACAAGGTTTGTTCCTTCAGTTTGCTTTTAAAACAAAACTGAATAGTAAATGATAACGCGTAACATTTACACTAAAACTTGTTCAATAGTGCAGCTTTCAATTGCAAAGTTATCATGTAAAAAGTGACGTATTTCATCGTTATTGATGTTGTGCTTGGCACTAAACTTGAGCTCGCAATGAACGTGATGATCATCTATTTGCCATGTTTTGAGGTAATCAACATCAGTGATTGCAAATTGGGTTTTAAGCTCAGTAATAGCATCTGTTAAAGCAAAATTATCTGGGGCTGCCTGCATCAAAATTTTACTGCTCGCTATTAGCAGCAAAATACCATGGTAAATGACATACACAGAAATCAGCATAGTGGCAATTAAATCAACAATATACCATTGATAAAGAATAATTAAGGTACCAGCTATGATCACCACCACTGAAGCTAATGCATCAGACACATTATGTATAAACGCAGCACGAATATTCATGCTGTCTTTAGCACCTGCTTTGTAAGTTAAAAGGGCGGTGACAAGGTCAATAATGAGCGCAAGTCCAGCGACCCAAATGATGATCCAACCATCAATGGGCTCAGGGTTTAAATAGTTGGAGATAGCTTCAACAATTAAGTAACCACCAATCACAATTAAACTTAAGCTGTTAAATAGGGTTGCTAAAATTTCAGCGCGTTTATAGCCGTATTGATAACGATCATTAGCAGGTTTGGCACCAATTTTTCGGGCAATTAGGGCAATGAATAACGACGAGGCATCACTTAAATTATGCAGTGCATCAGCAATTAACGACAAACTGCCAGAAACAAGGCCGCCAATCACCTGAGCGACAGTTAATAACACATTGATTGCAACTGCCAGCATGAGTTGGCGGGTGCTTTGGTTATTTGTATCGTGATGATGGTGGTGTCCGTGTCCCATAAAAATACCGAGTTATTGATTTGCTTTATTTTTATACCATGCGTGCCGCGGTATTGAAATGTTTCTAATGATTTGTTCGTGTACAGATTATAATTTACTGTTCAAATGCGGGTGGATTTGTTAATTTAGCGCCGTTGTACCATTTTTAGTTCTAATTTTTAGGCTCAATGTGAAAGCTGCATTTATTATTTTGATTAGCGTATTATTGCTCCAGCCATTGCTGGATAGCTTTGATGTGGCCGATCATAATGCTGCGTTTAATCACACCTCGGTACTGCTATCAGAAGAAATTGACCTTGAAGCCCATTGCGCAGCCAATGGCGATCACCTGTTACATCAATCAGAGCATGCCGAGCTTAGCAAACAGTTGTCTGACTCAGCCGAAAAAGGCCATTGTCATGTTTGTCACAGCCCAGCGTTTGTCGATTCGCTGCAATTGTCTGAACCTACAGATATCTACTTTACTAAAATTGAATCACTTGATTTCAACTTCAAATCGGCTGACTTAGCACCGCTTCATCGCCCACCTATTTTAGCTCTTATTTAATCAAAAACCCTTTTTAGATTTTTTGGGCTTAGCCCATTTTAAGTAAGAGACACTCTATGTATTTAAGAAATTTTATGCGTTACGCATTGCTGTGCGTATGCTATATGACTGTGACAAATATTTATGCGACAGAACAAGCGCATAATCATCAAGAAAATGAGCAAGCTGAGCATGCTAATGAAGTCAGTTTAACTGAGCAGCAACAGCAACTAGCTAATATCAAGGTTGAGCGCCTTGTACTGAAAAAACACAATCAAACCTTGTATGCACCGGGCGAAATTAAAGCCAATGGCTACGCCAGTTATGTGGTGTCACCGCGCGTTGATTCTATCGTTGTAAAACGCCATGCCTTATTAGGGCAGCATGTAAATAAAGGAGACTCTTTAGTCACTTTATTTAGTGGCGAAGTAGCCAGCCAGCAAACTGAATTTAGATTAGCAGAAGCCGAGTGGCAACGTGTTACTAAAATGACCCCGGGCACAGTCAGCGAAAAACAAATCTTAACTGCCAAAGCCGAGTATGAAGTCGCCTATAGCCGATTAGTTGCCTTTGGTTTATCAAAACAAGCTATTGCACAAACACTCACCATAAGCCCAGAAAAACTCGGTGAATACACCTTGTTTGCACAAACATCGGGGGCTGTTTTAACCGATAACTTTGCCCAAGGTCAGCGAGTTGATTCGGGGATTGAGCTGATGCTAATAGCCGATGAATCTGCGCTTTGGGTTGCTGCTCAGCTTTCAGCTAATCAAGACCGTACTATCAGTAATGGCTCTACGGCGCTGTTAGAAGTTAACGGCAATCGCTATCAAGCAAGGGTTATTCAAGAAGCACATACCATTGATAAACAAACACGCTCACGAACCGTTAGGCTCGAGGTAAAAAACACCCAGCATAGTTTGCACCCAGGCATGTTTGCGGATGTGTATTTTCATTTTGAAACAGACCAAGAGGTACTTGCCGTACCTGAAAACGCGTTAACACGTAGTGCAGATGGTGACTGGCAGTTATTTGTCGTTGATGACGATGGTGGCTTTGCTGCCCAAGAAGTAACCCTTGGCAGAAGTTTTGGTGATTATCGTGAAGTATTAGGTATTAAAGCCGGGCTTGAAGTTGTCACCCAAGGTGCTTTTTTTATTGCATCACAGCTAGCTAAAGGCGGATTTGATCCGCATAACCACTAGAGGTGACGCATGTTTAATTTATTAATTGAGGCGGTGATAAAGAACCGTCTACTCGTGGTATTGGCCTTACTTGCAGCGATTGCAGTGAGTGCATTTATGATCCCAAAACTTAATTTAGATGCTTTTCCTGATGTGACGAATGTGCAAGTTGCGGTGAATACCGAAGCACCAGGGCTTGCGGCTGAAGAAGTAGAGCAACTGATCACATACCCGATAGAAGCAGTTATGTATGCGCTGCCCGATGTAGAGCAGGTGCGTTCTATTTCTAAAACGGGGTTATCGGGCGTCACTGTGGTGTTTAAAGAAGGTGTTGATATTTACTTTGCTAGGCAACTGGTTTTTGAACGTTTGCAGTCTGCTAAAGAGCTGATCCCAGCTGGTGTGGGTATGCCAACCATGGGCCCTAATACATCAGGGCTTGGACAAGTCTATCAGTATTTACTTGAAGCAAAACCTGATGCCAACATAGATAGCATGGCACTGCGTAGCTTAAATGATTGGGTGGTTAAATTACTTATATTACCTATTGATGGTGTGACCGATATTCTGTCATTTGGCGGTGAGGTTAAGCAGTATCAAGTGAACATAAACCCCAATAAGTTACTTGCTTATGACCTAACACAGCAAGATGTTAGTGAAGCTCTAGATGCTAACAACAGTAATGTGGGTGGCTGGTATATGAACCGTGGTCAAGAGCAGCTTGTTATTCGTGGTACAGGTTGGTTTACCCCAGGCGAAAAAGGGCTTGCTGAGATAGCACAAACACCTATCAAAACCATTGATGGTACAGTCGTTAAAGTGGCTGATGTTGCGAATGTTGAGCTTGGTAGTGAAATTCGCCAAGGCGCTGTCACCTTATCTAAACGCAATGAACAAGGCGAAATAGTCAATCGTGGTGAAGTGGTGACTGGTATCGTGCTGAAAAGAATGGGCGCTAATACCAAGCAAACGATTGATGGCATTAACGCGCGTGTCGAGATGATAAATCAAGCACTGCCAAAGGGGGTTGAATTTAAAGCCATTTACGACCAAGCAGAGCTTATTAGCCAAGCGGTACAAACGGTTATTGATGCACTGCTTTTAGCTTTTGTGTTTATTATCATTGTATTGGCGCTATTTTTGTTGGATTTAAGAGCAACATTTTTAGTGTTGTTGTCGATCCCTATTTCGATTGGCTTAGCACTGAGTGTAATGGCATGGCTTGGATTATCGGCAAACTTAATGTCGTTAGGTGGGATTGCTGTTGCAATCGGTATGCTGGTAGATGGCTCTGTTGTGATGGTTGAGAATGTATTTAGGCACTTAGGGCTTAAGCATAACCAACATAAGCCTTCTTCGCAGCTGGTTGCTATTGCTGCAAAAGAAGTCGCACGGCCCATCTTTTTTGCCTCTTTGATCATACTAACGGTATTTTTACCGCTGTTTAGCTTTGAAGGCGTTGAGGCCAAGTTATTTCAGCCAATGGCTGTAAGTATTATGCTTGCGATTATTAGCGCTGTGATCGTTGCCTTGGTTGTGGTGCCAGCTCTGTGCGTGTACTTATTTGCCAAGGGCGTGACAGTAAAGCAAAGTATTCTGTTAAAACCGATCGATATCCTTTATCAACGGGCTTTACAAAAAGCATTGCAGGCTAAACGTAGCGTTTTAGCTATAGCAGGGTTATTGTTGATTGTAGCGGCTGTTATCCTTCCAAGGTTGGGTACTGAATTTGTGCCAGAGCTTGAAGAAGGCACTATTAACCTACGTGTGACACTAGCTCCATCTGCAAGTCTCGATACGGCAATCTCAGTAGCACCAAAGCTTGAAGCCATGTTGCTTGAATTTAGTGAGGTGGAATATGCGCTGAGCCGAATCGGTCGGGCTGAAGTAGGGGGAGATCCAGAACCAGTTAACAACATTGAAATCTATTTAGGCTTAAAACCTCATGAGCAATGGCTAAACGCGAAAACGCGTGTCGAATTACAGCAACTAATGGAAGCCAAGCTTGAGCAGTTCCCAGGGCTTTTGTTTAACTTTTCACAGCCTATAGCAACCCGAGTAGATGAGCTTTTATCAGGTGTTAAAGCGCAATTGGCCATAAAATTATTTGGTAGTGACCTAGGCGTTTTAACTGAAAAAGGCCAACAAATTGAGCAGCTAGTTCAGCAAATACCTGGCGCTAAAGATGTCGCTATGGAGCAAATAGGCGGCGAAGCACAGCTGATAGTTAAACCTAACCGTTTGGCATTGTCGCGCTTTGGTTTATCGGTGGCTGATTTGATGGATGTAGTTCAGCACGGTATTGGCGGGCAATCTGCAGGGCAAATCATTAATGCCAATGAGCGCTATGATATTTATGTGCGTATAGCAAAAAGCTTTCGGCAAAACCCAAATGTGATTGCTGATCTTAGATTGCAAACCCCCACGGGTGCCATTGTAAGGGTGGGGGATGTAGCCGATGTACAAATTGAGTCTGGCGCTCCGCAAGTTCGTCGCGATGATGTTCAAAGGCGGGTGGTTATTCAAGCGAATGTGCAGGGGCGAGATATGGGATCTGTAGTTGCCGATATACGCGCTACCATTGCCGATAAAATGCAGCTACCAAGTGGTTACAGTGTGGCGATTGGCGGTCAGTTCGAAAACCAACAACGGGCACAAAAGCGGCTAATGATAGTAGTGCCATTGGCCTTATTACTGATTGCGTTATTGCTTTATTTTGCTTTTAGTAACCTATCGCAAGTGGTGCTTATTCTTGTCAATGTTCCCTTGGCTGTAATTGGTGGGGTGATTGCATTATATGTCTCTGGGCAATACTTATCTGTACCCAGTTCAGTAGGGTTTATCACGCTATTTGGCGTGGCGGTCTTGAATGGTGTGGTGATGGTTGAAAGCATTAATCAAAGGATTAGTGCAGGAGATAGCAAAGATAAAGCAGTATTTGAAGGCGCTGTTTCACGGCTAAGACCCGTACTGATGACCGCGCTTACTTCAATGCTTGGGCTAATTCCAATGCTCCTTAGCACAGGAATAGGGGCCGAAATACAAAAGCCACTTGCTACGGTTATTGTTGGCGGCTTGGTCAGTGCAACCTTTTTAACTTTATTTGTACTTCCGGTACTTTATAAGTCGATGAGTAAATAAAGCATAATGGGGCTAACTTTTAGTAGCCCCTTTTTAAATGCCGTGTATTTCTGTAAAGGGCGTTTACACCATGCTAAAGCCCTTATAAACTGGGCGTTACAATAATGATGTAAAAAAGGAATACAGAGTGAGTAACGCAATTACAATTCGTCCGGCAGTCGCAAGTGATGCTGCAACAATCCTACATTTTATTACCGAACTTGCTATTTACGAAAAAGAACCCGACGCAGTTAAAACAGACGAGCAAGCTATTTTAAAAACGTTATTCAGTGAAGGCGCAACGGCGCATAGTGTCATTTGTTTAGAGGGCGACACACCAATTGGCTTTGCTGTGTATTTTTATAATTACTCAACCTGGCTTGGTAAAAATGGTTTGTATTTAGAAGATCTTTACGTCAGCGCAGACAGCCGTGGTAAAGGCGCTGGTAAGCAAATTATGCAATATCTTGCTAAGCAAGCACTCGAAAAAGACTGTGGTCGTTTTGAGTGGGTGGTACTTGATTGGAATAAACCAGCCATTGATTTTTACGACAGCATTGGTGCTAAACCGCAAAACGAATGGATTATTTACCGCCTAACAGGCCAAGAGCTTATCGACTTTGCGCATCAATAAGTAATGTTGCTATAGCTTAAATTTATAAATGACAATATAAATAAAAATCATTTGCATTTGATTCTTTCTGTGTGTAATTTAAATACACATAGAATGATTGGTATAAGTGCAGGTGATTTTTATGACTCAAACAACACGCCACACACCGTTAACTTCGCACGCCATTGATGATGCGCTTGCTCCTTGGCAAAGTGCTGTTTATCAAGGCAACTTAGCATTTGAATCTGGCGAGCTTATTACTGCGCGTGATCATTACACGGTTGCCAGCAGCTGCGCCGAAACGCTTCTAGCGCAATTTTCTAATATTCCAATCAACCAGTCGGTAACTCGCTCGTTAGAGCATTGTATTGCAGCATTTGTTGTTGCCACTTTGAATCTTGCCGACACCTTTAAAGTCATGCAAAAACCCGATAAAGCCTGCACCTGGCTTTGTCATGCTCATCAACGATTAAGCGTGCTTTTAAATCACCCTGAGCAGCAGGTTCGCACCTTGGTGCTGCACCATCATCACAAAACCTATTATGAGCTGGTTAAGTTTGCCAGCATGGCATCAGCATTTCCGACACTCATTAACCGAATCAACCAGCTATTAGCTGACCATCCCCATAAAACGCAGTTATTACATTAACGATAAGGAATCAGTATGCCTTTTACATTACCCGATTTAGCTTATGACTATGATGCACTTGAACCGCACATTGATGCGAAAACCATGGAAATACATCACACCTTGCATCATCAAACCTACATCAATAAAGCGAATGCTGCACTAGAGGGCAGCCATTACTCTGAGCAAGATGCTGAAACATTACTCCGCACTATTTCATCAATGCCTGAGTCTTTACAAAAAGCAGTACAAGAGCATGTGGGTGGCCATCATAATCACTCATTATTTTGGCAAGTTATGTCTCCTAATGGCGGTGGTACGCCAAGTGCAGAGTTAAACACTGCAATAGTTGATACATTTGGTAGCTTTGACGCATTTAAAGAGCAATTTACTAATGCCGCGATAAGCCGCTTTGGCAGTGGCTGGGCTTGGTTATGTGTTGATGAAAATAACCAGTTGGTCGTTGAAAGTAGCCTTAATCAAGATAGCCCATTAATGCATAATCATACGCCTATTTTAGGGCTTGATGTGTGGGAGCATGCGTATTACTTGAAGTATCAAAATCGTCGCCCTGAATATATTGCAGCATTTTACGAAGTGATCAATTGGCCGGAAGTTGAACGCCGATATCTAGCCGCAATTAAATAGCTGTTTAAATAGTTAAGGTCCGAAACTGGCTAGTCAAAAAATAATATTCAGTTAAGCTAACGGTATTAGCGTGTAACGAGAATAATTATGACTAGCCAACAATGGCAAACAGCAAGGCAAAGCCGCGACCCACGCTTTGATGGGGTGTTTTTTGTGGCGGTAAAAAGCACTGGCATTTATTGCAGACCCATTTGCCCTGCACCAACAGCGCAAGAAAAGAACGTTGAATACTACCAATACGCGCACTTAGCTGCGCAAGATGGTTTTCGACCCTGCATTCGCTGCCGCCCAGATAGTGCACCGAATAGCCCCGCTTGGCTAGGTACTAAAACCACCGCATTACGTGCCAAACAACTGATTGATAAAGGCGAGGCTTACGACTGTGAGGTTTTAGCCGACAGACTCGGCGTGTCGAGCCGCTATTTACGCCGTTTGTTTAACCAACATTTTGGACTGTCGATCACCCAATATCGATTATTTAACCAATGCAATTTTGCCAAGCAGCTATTACAACAAACAGATTTGTCGGTGGCAGATATCGCATTTGCTTCTGGTTTTAATAGTATTCGTCGTTTTAATGATGCTTTTTTAAAGCAGTTAAATATTGCCCCTTCAAAGTTACGCAAGTCAGATAAAAAAACAGCCTCAACATTAACTTTAACACTGGCATTTAGGCCGCCTTATAACTGGCAAGCACTCCATGATTTTTTGCAGCGCCGTTTAATTAGCGGCCTAGAATGGTTGAGCGCAACAAGCTATGGTCGCACTTTTAAAGATAAATATTGCCAAGGGCAATTCACAGCGCATTTTGTTGAGCATAAAAACCATTTTAAAGTAGCAATTGATATTGATAACACCCGCTATTTACAGCAAGTGATCCATAACATTCGCCGTGTGCTTGATTTAGACGCCGACACGCACACTATTGAACAGCATTTAGATGCAGAGCTTAAAGGCGCGATGCCGCTTTGTGTTGGGCTGCGTTTGCCGGGAATTTGGTCAGACTATGAAGCGGGGATACGTGCGGTACTTGGTCAGCAAGTGAGTGTTACAGCGGCTCATAACCTAGTAACACAGCTTGTAAGTGAGTTTAATCAGCAAAGTAATAACCACTATTTTCCAAGCCCTGAATGGGTTGCCAATTCTGAACTCGATTTTTTTAAAATGCCACAATCACGCAAAGATGCGCTAAGGCGTTTAAGTGCTTATTGTCAGCAAAACCCAGATAATCAAGAGCTTAATAATTGGCTTGAGCTCAAAGGTATTGGCCCGTGGACAGTTAATTACGCCAAGCTACGCGGTCAAAGCCACCCCGATATTTTACTGGCAGGCGACTTAGGGGTTAAAAAAGCCCTCGCTGGAATCAGCGAATTTAATAGCGAGCACTGCGCGCCATTTCGCTCTTATTTAACTTTTCAACTATGGCAACAATTATGAGTATGCAACAAGTTATTATGCCAAGCCCGATTGGCGATATTACCATTCAAAGTACATCAAAAGGCGTCAGTTACGTCGGCTTTTACCCGGTGGTTGCAATGCAAACAGAGGTTGTTGATGAGCACACTCTTACACCCATTTTAATTTGTATAAGTGAGCTTAATGAATATTTTAACGGTGAGCGTACACGTTTTACAGTACCCCTTGATACCCAAGGTACTCACTTTCAAAAGCAAGTTTGGCGTGCGCTGATGGATGTTAAGTTTGGTCAAAGCAAAAGCTACCAAGATATTGCACTTGCCATTAATAACCCAAAAGCGGTGCGTGCAGTAGGCGCTGCAAATGGTAAAAACCCGATTAGCATTATTGTGCCGTGTCATCGAATTATTGGTGCAAACGGTAAACTCACAGGCTATGCAGGTGGCCTTGAAAGAAAAGAGTGGTTACTGAAACACGAAGGCTTGTTATAAAACAGCAATTTTACTGGGACAACGATTGAGGTAATAAGAGTAAGGTAATAGATGATGTTGTCGCGCGATTAGGGTAGCATATTGCGACTTTAAAATTTGGGCAACATCATGGCACAGCTGTACTTTTATTATTCTGCAATGAATGCAGGCAAATCTACCACACTTTTACAATCTGCATTTAACTACCGCGAACGTGGTATGGAACCTGTTATTTTAACAGCGGCTATTGATGATAGAGCAGGTGTTGGCAAGGTGTCTTCACGTATTGGTTTACAGGCTGATGCGCATATTTTTGATGCAGATAAAGATGTATTTGAGCTAATCAAATCATTAAATGCAGAGCAAAAGCGCCATTGTATTTTAGTTGATGAGTGTCAGTTTTTATCAAAAGACCAAGTAATGCAATTAACAGATGTGGTTGATGAGCTTGGTATTCCGGTGCTGTGTTATGGCTTACGTAACGATTTTAGAGGTGAGCTATTTAGTGGTTCACAATACCTACTTGCCTGGGCTGACAAACTAATTGAGTTAAAAACAGTGTGTCATTGCGGTCGTAAAGCTAACCATGTACTGCGTACTGATGAGCATGGCAATGCGATTGCAGACGGTAATCAGGTAGAAATTGGCGGCAACGACCGATATGTATCGGTGTGCCGCAAACATTATAAAGAAGCGTTAAATCTCGGCCGCTAATGCCGAGATAAAGCTATCAATATCTTGCTTAGTGACGCCTAAATGGGTTACTAATCGCAGTGGTTTACCCGGTGAAAACACCATGTTTTGCTCTTTTAACGCATGTGCCACTGCTTTTAAATCGATATGTTCGGCAACATTTGCGTAAACAATGTTGGTATCGATTTGAAAAGTTGACGTATCAAAACCAGTTAACGTGTTTAACTGCTCAGCTAAATACGCCGCGTTATCGTGATCTTCAGCAAGCCTTGCTACATGATGCTCAAGTGCATACTGGCCAGCAGCTGCCAGCATACCCGCTTGGCGCATACCACCACCAAGTACTTTACGCCAGCGGCGCGCTTTATCAATCAGTGCTTTGCTACCTAATAATAGTGAGCCAACAGGCGCACCGAGTCCTTTTGATAAGCAAATAGACACTGAATCAAAATACTGGGTGATCTCAGTGATATCAACACCTAACTTAACCGCCGCGTTATACACGCGGGCACCGTCTAAGTGCAGAGCAAGGTTATGTTTATCAACACACTCTCTGGCTTCTTTTAGATAACTTAGTGGGAGAACTTTGCCGCCAATGGTGTTTTCTAAGCTAAGTAGTTTGGTTTTAGCAAAGTGAAAGTCATCAGCTTTAATTGCAGCCACAACTTTGTTTAAATCTATGCTGCCATCGGCATTATTTTCAATTGGTTGTGGTTGAATAGAACCCAATACAGCAGCACCGCCACCCTCAAATTTGTAGTTATGTGCTTGTTGACCACAAATGTATTCGTCGCCACGTTCACAATGTGCCATCAATGCAAGTAAATTGGCTTGCGTGCCAGAGCTACAATAAAGAGCACTTTCGAAGCCATGGCGCTCAACAGCATATTGTTCAAGCTGATTAACGCTTGGGTCGTCACCATAAACATCGTCGCCTACAGGGGCATCATTCATTACCGCGCGCATGGCTGCTGTTGGTTTTGTAACTGTGTCTGAACGAAAGTCGATCATCTTATTATCCTTATACTAGTTCGTTAAGAATGGCTTCGCGGTCGGCTTGGTCAAAATAGCTCCAAGCAATAAAGCGACTCATTTTTTGGCCTTGTGCCATTTTTATAACTTTTACTTCTTTCACATCAAGTGTGCTAAGCAACTTTTTTATATGCGGCAAAGTGTCAGACTTTGAAACAAGCGATGTAAACCAAATACATTGCTCTGCAAACTCTTGGCTCTCAATACACATTTTACTGATAAATTCGCGCTCACCGCCTTCACACCAAAGCTCGTTTTGGCGGCCACCAAAATTAAGTGCTTTTTGTGGCGCTTTGTTTAGGTTTTTCCATTTACGCTCAGTACCTGCTTTGGCCTGTTGCTCATTGGCATGAAATGGTGGATTGCATAAAGTTAGGTGAAAAACATCTTTATTCGATATCACGCCCGTAAACATTTTATCGGCGTTGTTTTGCTGCTTAACATTAATTTTCAGGCGGTTAAATTGCACAATTTGTTTAGCAATTTTAACAGACAAGGCATCAATATCGGAGCCTGTGAAGTGCCAGCCATATTCGTGATTACCAGTAAGCGGGTAAATCACATTTGCACCCGTGCCTACATCAAGCGCTTTTACTTGCTTTCCCGTCGGAATATGACCTTGGTTATCGCTTGCTAATAAATCGGCTAAGTGATGAATGTAATCCACTCTGCCTGGAACTGGCGGGCAAAGGTAGTTGTCGGGTAAATCCCAAAAATCGATTTTATAATGGCTTTTTAATAACGCTTGGTTGAGGGTTTTAACCGCTAATGCATTGGTGAAATCAATGGTATCATTGCCCGCTGGCGTTTGCGTTATATAAGGTGTTAGGGCAGGAGTATCTTTGCATAGCAAAGTAAAGTCGTAGCCATTTAAGTGGCGATTTCGCGGATGCATTGAGGAAAACCTATCTGTTAGCCATATCAAAGGCTGATTGTACCAAATAAATCTTTGCTCTGAGTTAGTTTGCGGTGGATATTTTTGCTTAGTAGCATTAATACATGGTGAGTAAAATAAGTTGAAAACTGATTGAGTGGATTTACTCAAAGTATGGGCTAGTTGAGGTTAATAGCGAAAGAACGGAGATTTTGGGGATGATACAAGCAACTAAAATTTGTGTTTAAAAAATTTTGACACAAATTGGGTCACATTGGGTACTACCATAAGACATTTAAAGCTGATAAATTCGTAAGTGATTCAATCAAGGAAAAATAATAAAAATCATGGTTAAAAAGATACTTAAAGGAATTGGTATAACATTTTTAGTGTTAATTAGCTTATTTGTACTTTTAGCAATTTGGACTGCGAATAAATCCTCTGCTTACAAAGAAACTGCTATTCCTTACCTAAATTCAGCAATTACAGATATCTCTCAATGGGACCCTCAGACTCTCAAAAGCTATATGACCCCATCATCAATTGAAAATGCCACAGATGAAGATATTTCTAAAATCATGCGTGCATTCTCAAAGTTGGGCGAATTAAAAGAACTAGGTGAATTTGAATTTATAAATGTTAGCTCTAAAGCTGTCACTGGAGGTGGTTCAGGTACTTATGTTACTTATTTAATTCCAGCTTCATACACTAATGGAGACGCAAAAATAACTGTCACGTTAAAAGAAGAAGGTGAGTCATTCTCTATTTATAACTTTAATTTAAATTCGATGGCGCTTATTGATTAAGTTTAGGGGTAAGAGTAACGGCTGGTTTCATTGTTTTAGCCTTTTCGTTAATAGTTGCTGAGCCAAAATGTCACGTATCAATTCTCAAAGGACTAAATATTCAATCGCATGAACCCTCTACTAGGCCCTTTATGGGTTCATATTGTGTTTGGAAAGCCATAACAACAAGGAAGCCAATGAAACAACTATTCGCGGTGTGTTTATTCATTTTTATATCTTTTACATCTCAAGCAATGGGAAATACTGAGCAAGCTGAAAAAGTACCATTTGCAAAATCAGATGAAAGGAATGAGCAAAATAACCTAAGACTTTACGAAATTTTTGTTCCTAAGAAAAATGGTGATCTTTTTTTAACAGAGATTAATTTGTACAAAGAGAACGAGCAAAGTGTTAGCTTAAAATTTGAAGATGCTCACATTTACCCAGATTTTAAAGAAACATACATCGTTATTAACCCTAACTTGGTAAACACTTTCGAGATTTATTTAAATTACTCAACAACCAAAGATGGTGGCCTTGTGATGTGTGGCGGTAATAGAGTAAAGCTAAATATCAATGATTTATTATTCGTTGAAAGCCCTCCTGAAGTTATCCCACCGCCGAGGAAACCATAGCAGATTTTGCATGATATAAATTAAATTACTCATAAAAAACATTGTTGTAAGGGTTAAAAGGTAAGGTTATGGTTCGTTGTCGGTAGTTAAACAGAACTGTAAAATATTTTGCTGCATTTTTGAATGGTTAAATCGGTTTCAATATGATTTAGTTTTATCAAAAATAGCAAGCGCAACTGTTTGTATTTAAATAGTTTATTCTCAAAGGAATGTTTATGTCTAAAATTAAAAAAATAGTGATAGCTGTAGTAATTGTGCTAAGCCTTGGCGCAATTGCTAAACAATACAATGAGAACAATCACACAGAGATGGCAATTAAAGAGTGTGGCAATAAAGACAACGTCGCCAAAGTCGACTCTAAAGGTTTTGAGTGTAAAGACTAATAGAAAATACACTGTTAGGTGAGCAAAGGTGAAGCTGTCATCGCTATCCAAATTATTAAATGAGTACATATCTCCAGAAGTGTTTCTAGGAGAGTTTATAACTGAATTTTCAGATTATGAAAATAAATTGGATATCAAAGGTTCTTCTATTACTCTCGATGTCATTGAAGATGAAGAGATTGCTATATCTTTTGCTGATATAAAAAAACTTTGTGAATTGTTCATTCAAGATAAACTAAATAAAAATCACTTATGCTTTATTGCTGATGCTCTTCAACTATGTGATTTAGTTGATTTTGAAGAGGAAGGAATTTTTGACTACGTAGCTGAATTAACAGATCCAGAAATTAATGGTGTTTTTACAAAACAACGAGCTATTGAAATAGTCGAAAAGTTCACCTAACAAGGCAATTCTAAGTGGGACGTCTAAAGCTTGGCTGGTGGCCATTTGTTGCTGATTTTAGCAAAGCATTTACGCGCCAATTAGTAAGGAAATATGCCCAAGGAAGCATCATAAACGAATGATTTATCTAACACTTAACTCAAATAACTTTAAGGAAACCAAAGAGTTTTATTGCACGACGTTGTCTTTATTTAAAGCTCAATCTGACACAAGGCTAATATGCTTAGCAGGAGAGTTAATTTTAGATTTAGATGGTTCTTGCCCATGCGCAGAGTTTGGAATTCATATAGGCGATAAACAAATAACTATTCTAAAAACTCTCGAAAAGACTGGAGTTGTTTATTCTTTCGAAATCAACATTGCTGGAGATTTTTTGGAGCTAATTGATCCATCGGGTAATAAAGTAGGCATATGGGCGCATGGTGGTTCAATAAAATGATTACGCATAACAAAAAATTATGTCGCCAGAAAGCGGGCTGGGGCGCATATATGAAATACGTTTTAGGAATACTAATAATGATTTGGAGTATTTTTTCTTCCGCCAAAGACTATCCAGAAGTAGTTGTTGGTGAGGAAGATGGTTTTGTCGATCTGACCTTTACAATTTCGAACTCCAAGAAGCTCGAATCTGGTTCATATGAAGTTGTCGTTAAAGGCAACCTGAAAGGCAATATAGTTGGGTTTGCAATCGAGCTGTTGCCATCATGGAACCCGCAAGCAGTAGAAGGTATTGATTCTCCCTTTTATTGGGGAGAGGCATTCTTCAAGAATACCGGGGCGGAGTCAGTTGCCTTTATAAGATCACTAGCTAGTCTCTACGGAGCTACCGTAAGTGGTGCATCGGTTTCAAATGAGGTATACGCCCAAGTGGTTGGGCTTGCATGCAATCCTGATCAGCTTGAGGTCTCACCCTGCAGAATGAAGTTCTTCTTCAATCCTGACGGAGAGGAAGAGCTGTATTCTGAGGTTTTCATAAACATTGATCTTTCTGAGAAAAGGCTGGAGTTCAATGAAAAGGACAATGATTATCGTGCGCCATTATTACGTTCATTGTTGCAATAAAGGCTTAACAAACGGCTGCACCAGACAAATTTCCGCTGTCACCTTTTTGACGTGGCAAAAAAGTAGCCATCAAAAATTTGCTTGTTGAGCCGGCCGTTATAAGCACAGGGAAATCAATGCGTAATATTCTAGTAATATTTTACTTATTCTCATTTGCTTCTTCGGCAGATATGGTTCCGCCAGACGTCGAGTTAACGCCTGAAAAAGCATTTTGCCTTGGCTTCACTTTAGATCGCCCAACCGATGAATATGTTGGTTTAAATTACCCGAAAGTCATTGAAGGAAAGTGGATTCCTGTTTCAACAATGGTTGAGTACAGGTTAAATGAAAATCCAATATTTATTACAAAAACAAATTTTGAAAAAATAAATGAGCTGGATACAACTGTAATTCTCGGGTTTTATGAAACTATTCATTCGGGCGGCGATGCAGCAGTGTTGATTACATACCAATGCACTAGTAAATGTGGAACAAACTATTTAAAAAGTTACAGCGTGCCTTCAATTGTTAAGTACATTGAAGCCAACGTGAAGCAGTGCTTATAACAAGCCAATAAAGTGCGGGACTGCTAAAGCTTGGCTCAGTTCCGCTCCGCTACACAGTTTAGCCAAGCATTATCAGCCCCTTATTGGGGGTTAGGTACACATGAAAATTTTGGCGTTATTATCAATCATTGTGGCATTGTTAGGCTGCGCAGGAACAACTGACGTACAAAACTACTCCAGTTGTAATGTGTATACATATTTCAATAAGGCTCAAAATAGCTTTTCAGGGTTGGTGTATTTAGATAACGACCTTGAAAGAACACTAACCTCTCTAATACCTAACTATGATGAAACTGATAAATACTGTTGGTATACTAAAAATAATAATTTAGTTGGAAAATTAGTCGTGGCTAAATACAAGCCTTCCATAGCGTATACATTTGAAAATAAATCGAATGGTTGGGAGTTAGTGGAAAGCAATGAAGTAATTAATTTCCCCGCACATCTGTGATGAAGTGTACCTAACAAGCTGTTTATGGATGGGACTCGTAATAGCTTGCTCGGGTTCGTTCCTCACCAGTTTAGCAAGCTAATACTCGCCCCATAACCGGGCGTTGGTATGACTCCCCA